>CAKRRJ010000030.1 GCA_934394615.1 uncultured Lachnospiraceae bacterium | reverse complement strand
TGCCATGCGCCATTTGCACTCTGGCTGCTTCCCTGCGAGGACTGCCATGCGCCATTTGCACTCTGGCTGCTTCCCTGTGAGGACTGCCATGCGCCATTTCTGTTCTGCGTGCTTTCCTGGCTGTTCTCCTGCTGAAAACTCTGCTGGTTTCTTACCTCCTGGCTTTCTGTGTTTCGTGCTTCTATATGTTCATCGCTGCAGTCATTGTAACCTGCTTCCGAATGATTATTTCTGTTTTCTCTGTCTTCGTCATACATCATGATGAATCTCCTTTCCGACCACCGTTCCTTTGAGCTGTGGTCCTTTCTTCATTTCTTATCTTGTAAAGAACTATAACAGAGAAATGTGTTGCAATTGTGTTCCATTTTCAATTTAATTGTGAACTTGCGCTTTTCTTTTTTAGACGAAAAAATCCGGGAAAGCAGTTTCACTCTCCCGGATTTCTCCAATCATTTGCTATTTTTAATTTTTATTACTGTCCCGGTGCCGATACGGTTCCGGAGGTGAAGGAAGACGATGTGCTTCCGGTTCCGGACGGACCTGCAGATGAGGTAGTTCCGGAGCCCGGAGTGGTGGACGTACTTCCCGGATGACTCGCCGCTGTCGTCGGCGTGGTGGATGTGCTTCCCGGGTGAGATGCTCCCGTAGTCGGCGTGGTGCTGCTTCCCGGATGGGATGCTGCCGTCGGCACAGTAGATGTATTACCGGAAGCTGTCGTCTCGGTTGTGCTTCCCGAATGGCTTGCCGCGCTTGTCGGCGTGGTGCTGTTATGAGCCGCTGTGGTCGGAGTTGTGCTGCCCGGATGACTGGAAGACGTGGTCTCCGCAGTCGTTCCGTTTGTTGTACCCGGCCGGTCTGTTGTCAGGGAACCCGCAATGCCGGACTCACTTGTGGATTCCGTACTGTGGTTATTCCGGCTTTCGGTCTCGGCCTTGCTGCTCGTATCGTTCTCCGCAGCCGTTGTAGAACTGTGACTGGAAGAGGTCGTCTCATCTTTTACCAGGAAACCATCCGCATCGGTCTCATACTTTACATACTTACCGTTCGCGTCAGTCTCCATTTTGACTTTCTTGCTGACCTTCTTGCCATTTTTGTCGTACTCATATACCGTCTGGTATCCCTCTTCATCCTTGGAACTCTCCGAAGATTTTGTGGATGCCGCGGTCGTCTTTGGCGGCTGTACCACACCGCCGCCGGTGCCGACATTTCCTACAAACTGCCCTTCCTTATAAATACCGGTATCGGAAGAGATCTTCGCGCTGATCTTCTTAACCGTCTCAGAAGGAGTATAGGCCTCATCGTCAAACAGGAACTTGTGAAGCTGAATAACATTACTCTCCAGCGTTGCCGGAACAACAACCGCACCCTTCTTACCCATGTTCGCGTCTCCGCGGGCCTGCGGGAAGCCGGTTGTCTCACCTAAGTGGAACTTGTTGATATTCTTGGCATTGCTTACCAGATCGTCAACCCACACACTGGTGGATACCTGTGGGAACACGGTACCGATCAATACATACAGAGTCTGGAAATCTGCCTTTTTCGCTTTCTCAAAGGCCTGCGCAATGATCTTACGCTGACGCTCTGTACGCGCGTAGTCGGTATCCATCAGACGAAGACGTCCATACGCTACTGCCTGAACACCGTCTAAATGATTCATGCCTGCATGGGTAAGCTGATGGGAACCGATTCCGGTTGCCTTTACTGTCTCAGTAATGAAAGAGTTAATGTAATAGAACTCCGCATTGCTCAGCTCAATATCTACACCGCCCAGTACATCGATGGCATTTGCCACTGCCTTCCAGTTAAAGGTCATGTAATCCTGAATCTGCAGATCGAGGTTCCGGTTCAGTGCCTCCACGGCCTGTTTCGGTCCGCCTACAAAGTATGCCTGGTTGATCTTTGTGTAGGAACCGCTGTCGTTGATGTTCAAATAAGAGTCACGATATACCGATACCAGTTTGATCTCACCGGTATCCCGGTTGATGTTGCAAAGGATGATAACATCGGAGTTCGTTGACTTTTCAATCGCATTATCACGGGCATCAACACCGAAAATCGCGATGGTCCAGTAACCCTTCATATTTTCTTCCGCATCCACCGCGATATCGTTCGTCTTGATCTCACCGATCGCGAAATCCTCGGAACGCTGAATCTGCGACATCATGCGGGCCATGAACGCATAGCTGAAAATGGCAACCAGGGCAATGCACTCTGCCACGATCATTGCAATGATCCGGCGGCGGCGTTTTCTCTTTGCCTCGCCAAGCGGATTAACGCGGTCTCCGCGCCCTCCGGAACACCCGTTATTTCCGCCAGACTCCGGATCTTCCCCACGGCCGCGTCCGGAACGCCCAGAACCCTGACGCGCGCGGCTTCCCGCTTTTACACCTGCCTGGCGGCCTCTGGAGCGGCTTCCCGCTCTTTCCTCCTCCGGATACGCTCCGGAACCCGCGCCTGCCTCGCTGCGGCTCTGGTCTTCCACAGACGCCTCTGCAAATCCTGCGTTTTCTTCTATGCCGGCTGCCGTCTCACGGGACGCCCTGCTTCTCTCCTGCGCCGCTCTCCGGCTCCGGGAAGTGCCGCGGACGCGTCCCATATTCAGTTCATCCAGCATATCCAGTTCTCTTTCATTCTGGTACTCCTGCGGATCCGGCTCACGCCTTGGCGCTTTCGGAAGCGCGTGGATCCGGGAATCTCCCATTACATCCAGCTCCCGTTCCGCCGCTTCCTGGCGTTTTCTCTGGCGAAGCTCCCAGCGTTCCCGCTCTGAGCGGTATCCGCCATTTGCGGAAGCTGTACTCTCACCGGATAAATTCTCCCGCATGCGCGGATTGCGTCTGCTCCTTCTTTCTGTGCTGTGCTCTAACTCATCGTCAAAATCGTGACTCATGCTTTGTACCTCATCTCACTCCTGCCTGCTCCGGCGACCGGGTCAATAGGCGTTCTTATTAATAAAGCCTTTGAAAAATGTCAGAAATAATATCTTAAAGTCAAATCCCAAAGTCCAGTTTTCAATGTAATAAAGATCGTGCTCGATCCGCTTGGTAATGGACGTATCGCCCCGGTAACCGTTCACCTGCGCCCAGCCGGTCATGCCCGGACGGACCTGGTGTTTGATCATGTATCTGGGGATCTCCTCCTTGAAACGCTCCACGAAATACGGGCGTTCCGGTCTGGGTCCCACCAGGCTCATGCTGCCGAACAGCACATTAAACAGCTGCGGCATCTCGTCAATGCTGGTCTTGCGGATCACCCTGCCAATGGGTGTCACGCGCGGATCTCTTGGTGTCGTCCACTCGCTCTTCTCCTTGTCCGGCGCCTGTACTTCCATGGAACGGAACTTGTACATCTTAAACGGACGGTTGTGAAGTCCCACGCGCTCCTGGCAGTAGATCAGCGGTCCCGGGGAAGTCAGCTTAATGAGCACCGCCGTCACCAGCATAATAGGGGAAAACAGGATCAGTGCCACAATTGCGCCGAAGATATCTACTACCCGCTTCATGGCCGCATTTAACGGATCGTTCAGCGGAACATGGCGGATGTTGATGACCGGAAGTCCCTGCAGATCCTCCGTATACGGTTTCGTCGGGATGACATTGTTGTAATCCGGGATGAATTTGGTGTGCACGCCGGACTTCTCACAGACTGCCACGATCTGTTCCAGACCGCTGTACTCCTTAATGCTTAAGGTTATGGCAATCTCATCCAGACGGTTCATATCCAGAATCGGCTTTAAGTCTTTCATGCTTCCAATGACCTTAATGCCGCGGTAGTCGTACCCCCACTGCTTATGGTCATCCAGAATGCCCCGCACCCGGTAGCCCCACTCCGGATTGGCCAGCACACGGTCGATATAGGCTTCCGCCGCGCGGCTGTAGCCAACCAGAATGATGTGCTTCTGGTTATATCCCTTCGCCCGCATGGAGCGGAGGACGGTGCGGATCAGGTTTCGTTCCAGTGTCTCCGCCGCCGTGTTTGTGAGGAAGAATCCCGCCGTCAGTCTTGCGGAGAACTCCCGCAGATACGGATTTTTTCTTCCCAGATAGAGGATCGTTCCAAACAGGAACAATCCGATAATGTTTGCCTTGCAGATGTTGGCAAACTCCTGGCGTCTGCCCTGCACCCGCTTGGGCGTAAACAGATGAAAGATTGTATACAAAAGCAGATAGACTGGTACAATGACTACCAGGACCCGCATATAAAACCAGGTCGGCAGGATACCAGCCTCCATGTCTGCCCCGAACAATCCGCTTTTCAGTGTAATAAACCAGCTGAACACATAGGCTGCCGCGATGACCACCGCGTCCAGAAGAACGTGCAGCCGGTTCAGCCTGGTCTGATTATCTTTTATCATATGGTCCACCTTTATCTCTGAATTGCCGCCCGCGCACTGCGCAGACCGCAACGGATCCTGCCTGTTTTCCCGCAAAACAGCAGTCTACAGGCATTATAATGGAATCGTAACGATTATACACGAATTTTCCGGATTGAACCATTAAATTTCTCTTAACTTTTTGCATTCCTGTCCAGTGCTTTTTTCGCCTGGCGTCTGGAAAACTCATAAAAATAGAGCAGCGTACCGTAAATCAGTTCCCACTCGATCGCAAGATAGTTGGGAAGATCCTCTCTGCGGTATGGAACTTTTTTCGCCTTTTTCATGGTCCGAAGGCCTTCCAGAACACCTGCAACATAATCTTTTTCGAAGCCTCTTTTCTTAAAGAAGAAATACTTGACCGCAATTCCCACTGCGATCGGAATGCTGTTCACGAGAAGCTGCAGCGCAGGCATGTTCTTATAGTTTAAATACACGTTGTTGCGGGCTGCCAGCTTTACCTTGAACGAATTGTACTTGGAACCGCTGGTTCCGCTTCCCACATGGTACACTTTCGCGGACGGGCAGTACAGGTTATAGTATCCCGCGATCTTCGCCCGGTATCCTACATCGATGTCTTCGAGATACGCAAAGTGCATCTCATCAAAGTATCCGATCTCGTCAAAGACTTCTCTCCGATAAATGGCAGCTCCTGCGCAGGCGGAAAAGATATGGCAGGGACGATCGTATCGTTCGATCTCCTGCCCCACGCCGCGCTGGTACGCCCAGCCGAGAATGCTGTACATGTCACCGCCGTCATCCATCAGGTCCCGGTGGTAGAGCTGGATCATTTTCGGACTGACGGAAAAAATCTTCGGAGAAGCCTCGATCGCCCGGATCAGCTCGCCCACATATTCCGGTTCCGGCTCCGTGTCGTTGTTCAAAAGGATCACATACGGCGTTTTTGCCGCACGGATTCCCACATTCACCGCACCGGAAAAGCCTGTGTTCGTTGCAAGAAAGATGGAAGGAATCCCGTGCTCCTTCAGCCATTCCACACTGCCGTCCGTGGATCCGTTATCCACGATCAGAAGCTCATAATCCTGGCAGACCTGCTTTTCCAGCGCCGCCATGCACGGCTCCATAAATTTCAGGCCGTTATAGTTTGGAATGATGATCGTTGCTTTTTTCATATCGATTCCTCCAGATTCTACTGCTCTTTTAAGTCCGGCAGCTTATATGGCTCACCGATTTTCTCTTTTAAGAGATCACGCAGCGAAAAGTCGGACTTGCGCAGCGTCAGGTTCGGGTTGTAGTACGGATCGCCGTTCTGCAAGATATCCGGCCAGCGTTTTGCCACCAGCGCCCACTCCCGGTTGAAGCGCGCTACCTTCTCCGGCGTGTCTTCCAGTCCTCTGGACTTGGATTCGTAGTGGTGCATCACCGCATACGGCGCGTAAACGACCAGATAACCGGCTGCCCGCACTTTTAAGCAGAAGTCCACATCGTTGAACGCCACCGCAAGTTCCTCGGTCAGGCCGCCGACCTCCTGGAACACAGATTTCTTTACCATCAGGCAGGCTGCCGTCACGGCGCTGTAGTCCTGCGCGCACATAGCCCGGTGGAAGTAGCTGTTCTCCGCCTCATGAAGGCCGATAAATGTGTGGCCTGCCACGCCGCCAAAACCAATCACAACGCCGGCATGCTGGATCGTGTCATCCTCATACAGAAGCCTTGCGCCCACAATGCCGACTTCTTTTCTCTGGCAGAAGCCCAGCATCTCCTCAAACAGGCGCGGGGCAATGATCTCGGTGTCGTTATTTAACAGCATCAGATACTCGCCCTTCGCAAACGTCGCGCCAAAATTGTTGATGGCGGAATAGTTAAATTCCCGCTCCCAGCGCACAACCTTTACCTGCGGAAACTCTTTCTGGATCTTCTCGTAGTAAGCAAATGTTTCCTGTTCGGTACTGTTGTTCTCTACCACAATAAACTCCAGGTTCTTGTATGTGGCGCGCTCGATAATGGAACGGATGCAGAGATCCAGATCCACGCTGTGGTCTTTGTTCGGAATAATGACCGAAACAAGCGGATCGCCCTGAATTTTGAAGGTGGTGTGGTAAATGCCGTAATCCACGCCCTTCTCCACCTTCTCCGCCGGAATGCCGCAGCGCTCATAATGCGCCATAATGGCTCTTGCCCCGGCTTCAAACGCGTACAGCTTGCTCTCCGGATTGCTTGCTGTGGAATCCTGATGGCAGCGCCAGTGGTAGAGCACCTTCGGAATATGGCGGATTTCCTTTGCGCTTTCCGTGCAGCGGAAAATAAAGTCGTAGTCCTGCGCTCCGTCAAACTCATGGCGGAAGCCGCCCACCTGATCGAGCAGGCTGCGCTTCACCACAAACAGATGGCAGATGTAATTGACGCTGGTTAAGAGATCCGGATTGAAATCCGGTTTAAAATGCGGGTCAAACAGCGCGCCGCCGTCCATATCCAGCTTATCTTCATCGGAGTAGATGACATCGCACGCCGGATGCTCGTTGATGGTCTTTGCCACCTCATAGAGCGCATGCTCTGGAATGGTATCGTCGTGGTCGGCCAGGATGATGAAATCGCCCTTTGCCATTTCCAGTGCCGCGTTCGTATTGCCGGAAATGCCAAGGTTATCGCCAAGCTCCGACACATGGAAGCGGCTGTCTTTCTTCGTGTACTCCGCCATCACGCGGCTGACAATGGCACCCTCGCCCTTCGGGCTTCCGTTTGCCACACAAACCTCCCAGTTTTTGTAGGTCTGCGCCAGAATGGAGTCTAGCATCTCGCGCAGATATTTCTCCGGGGTCTTGTACGCCGGAATGACGATGGATAACAGCGGCTCGTACGCGAACTTTGTCTCGCGCTGTGCCGCCAGTTCTTCCTCCTTCGGGCGGGTCAGTTCATACCATTCCCCGTAGTCATAGTCGTTGTCCAGTCCCTGCAGTTTGTGGCGGGATTTTAAAAGCAGCGCCTTTAAGCCATGCTTTCTGCCAAACTCCAGCGCCACATGCACGGTTTCCATGTTCATGAGATCTTTGATCTTCTCCATGCGCTTGTGTGCCACGCTCGCGCGCTTTGCGATGAGTTCCTCATTGTACTTTACGCGGGCAGTCTTTCCGTCACAGCGGATCACCAGCCAGTAATCCGCGCCGCGCTCATACGGGAACTGGATATCAAAGCCGTAATCCCAGTCGTAGACCTGCTTGTAATAGATCTGGCTCACGTCATCCCGGCGTGTTGCCACATATTTGCACTGTACCGGCTGTTTTTTCTGGTCCAGAACCTCAAACTCTGCCCTGGACTCCGGCGTCTTTCCAATGACCCAGCCATTTAACTGGATGGAGTTTTCCCGGATCCTTACCACATCAATCTTGTATTTCATAACAAATTCTTTCTCCTCATAACGGTTCCGTACCTTCCCGGTTATTTTTCCTCAAAATTCAGGCGCTCTTCCTCGACTACCAGCGGGCGGTGCATCACTCTCTGGTTGATGGAGAGCACATACTCACCGACCATGCCGATAAAGAAGATCTGCACCGATCCCAGAAACAGCATACCAATGAGCATTGGTGCCATGCCTGCTGAAAAACGATCCCACCAGATGAGCTTCATAACCAGATAGGCGATCGCCACCAACATGCTCAGGAACACACTGACAGCGCCCACAAAGGTTGCCAGACGCAGGCCTGCCTTGGTGTAGGAGGTCACACTGAGCATGGCCGCGTCATAAAGCCGGTAGAAATTGTTGTGGGTCTTTCCGGCGCGGCGCTTCGGCTGCTCGTAAGGAATCTCCTTGCGCTTGTAACCAAGCTCTGCCACAATACCGCGCAGAAACGGAGTTGGGTCGTTCAGATTTCTTAACACTTCAATAAAGTCGCGGTCGTAGAGTCCGGATCCGGTAAAATGCTCGATCTGCTCTACATCTGACAGCTTCTTGATCGTTTTATAGTAAAAGCTGCGGAGCGCATACATGATCTTGTTTTCCTTGCTGCTGGTCTTGATTCCAATAACGATCTTGTAGCCGTCTTCCCAGGCCTTTACATATTTGGGGATCATGTCCACCGGATCCTGGAAATCTGCCACCATCTCAATAACGCAGTCTCCGGTCACCTGCAGCATTCCGTAATACGGAGAATTGAACTGGCCGAAGTTGCGGGCATTGAAGATGGCCTTGATCTTCGGGTTTGCCGCGCAGAGCCTGCGCAGGATCGGGCGGGTGTCATCGGTCGAATCATTATCGATGAACACCAGCTCATAATCATACTGGGGCAGGTCCCGGGTCAGGGTCTCCAGAACCGCCTCACTGATTGCCTCTACATTCTCCTGTTCATTATAACAGGGGATCAGTACACTGATTTTTTTCATAATCGTTTCCTTCCAGATTCTTCTATTGTCCAGTGCCTTTTTCAGCTCTGCTCGATCATCCGGCTGATTCCTTCCGCAAACGAAACAGCCGGCTTCCATGATGTATCGCGCAGGATCTTGCTGATATCCGGCATCAGATCTGTCAGACCTTCTGCATTCTCAGGCCGCTCTCCATAAGCAAAACTTCCACGGCTGCCACACAATGTATACATTTCCTCAACAAAATTTTTAAGCATTCTTGTATCATTGCTTCCAATATTGTAGATTCCCGGTTTTCCTTCCATCAGTAACGTTACGATCGCCGCAGCCGCGTCTTCAATATAAAGGAAATTCCAGTTTTGTGTGCATGCGCCCAGTTTTATGTGGCCGTCTTCTTTCCAGGCGCGCAGGCAGGAGGCTACCAGGGACCACGGGTGGTCCCCCGTGCCATACACACTGTATATCCTTGCATGTATGAAGTCCATATTTCTGGCTTCACATAATGTTTTTGCCTTTTCACCAACCTCTGCCTTTGCTTTTCCGTATTCTGATACAGGACGGCAGGGCGTGTCTTCTGCCACAGTCTGATGCCAGACACCGTATTCTGCCTGGGAACCAGTAAATAAAAAACGCCTGCAGCCAAGCAATGCCGCCGTTTCCACCGCATCCATGCAGTATGCCACATTGGCTTGCTGCATATCCCGTTTTGTCCGGTTCTCACTTCCTGATCCGTCCCAGCCCATATGGATCCAGGCATCTGCTGAAAAACCAGTCAGGCTTCGGATATCTGACAGGTCAACCCGGCAGACGGTAAGGAGCTTTTTTTTCTCCCCATCCACCAGTTCCTCTAAAGATTTCATATTAGAAGAAGCGGGGCGGACCACCGCAAAGACCTGGTGCCCCGCCTCTAAAAGTTGTTTTACGGTTGTCAAACCTATAAAACTGGTCGCGCCGGTTACCACAACTCTCATTCTTTTATCCTCCTGATGATCATCAGCTTGTCCATCTCCTCATCCGGCAGGAACGGAGAAAGATCCTCAAGCGGCGGAGATACTAACGTACCGTCCGGCAGGCGCTTTGCGGAGGACTTTGGCTCAAAGTTCTGGTCTGTGGTCACATAGAACTCACAGATGACCGGGCCGTCCATGGCCAGGGTCTTCTCCACAGCGTCAGCCAGCTCCTCATTGTGATGTGCCACCACATAAGGATAACCGTAAGCCGCTGCCAGCTTCTCCATATCCGGGAAGCTTAAGTCGTGGCTGTCCACGCCGATGCCGACAAGCGGCTCGCCAAAGAAGTTTCTCTGGGTCTGGCGAATGGAATGGTAACCGCCATTGTTGATGAGGAAGATCTTGATCGGCATCTTGTGATGAATGATGGTCTGCAGTTCCTGAATGTTCATCTGGATGCTGCCCTCACCAGTCAGCAGGATAATGTCGTGTTTACTGTAGCCGTCTCCCTCATGCTCCGGGTCATGCGCCGCCATGCAGGCACCGATTGCCGCCGGAAGGTCGTAACCCATAGACGCGATCGCGGAGTTCGATAAGAACCGCTGTCCCTTCTTCATAATGTAGGCATGACCGCCCACCACACAGGCAGAACCATTTCCTACGACTGTGATCTGGTCTTCGCTTAAACGGCTGCTGAGTGCCTCCACAACTGCGTAGACATTAGCCTCGCGCGCCGGATCCGGCTTTAACTGCTCCTCGCGGATGGTCGGATATTTCTCACGGTACATGCGGCAGGTCTCGCTCCAGGTCATACCCGGCAGGCCCTCGCCGCCGTCAAATACCGGCTTTTTGTCATATTCCTCGCGAAGAACTGCTGCCATAGTCTCCATTAAATTCTTCGCGTCCGCGTGAACCGGCATGTCCACATGCACGCTCGGCTTCTTCAACTCTTCCTGGTCCACATCACTCATAATGACATACGCCTCACGCGCCCAGGTCTTATAATTATAACCAACCTGGCGGATGCTTAAGCGGCTTCCCACGGAGAATACCAGGTCACTGTTCTGCACGGCAAGGTTGCCCGGGCGGTCGCCCATGTTGCCCGGTCTGCCCACATACCACGGACAGTCATCGTACATGCAGTCATTTGCGTTCCAGCCGACCACAGCCGGAATGCCGAGTCCGTCTGCCACTTCCATGAACGCGTCAAACGCATTGGCGATGCGGATGCCGTTTCCTGCATACAGAACCGGACGCTTCGCGCAGCGAATCTTTTCAATGATCTCTTTTGCCAGCTCTTTCGATACCGGTGCCGGAAGCACCTGGCGCTTCTCGCCTTTTCCGGCATAATCCGCCTCAATGGCATGTGCTTGTTCTGCTTCCTTGTCTGCCCAGCCGGTACCGCCAGCCTCATAATCGGCAGCGTCAAACCCGGCAAGGTCCTCCGTCTCCACATACGCGCCCTGCACATCTAACGGAATGTCCAGCCAGGTCGGGCCCGGACGTCCGGAACAGGACAGATACAGCGCTTTTTCCACACAGTAGCGGATGCGCAGCGGATCAATAACCATCTCGCTGTACTTCGCCATGCAGTCAATGGATTTTACAATATCAAATTCCTGGTCGCCCATCGCGCGGATGCCCACGCCAGACCAGCGTGCGGTCGTGTCGTAGCGCACCTGTCCGGACAGAACAAACATCGGGATGGAATCCAGCCAGCCGCCTACCACGCCGGTAATGGCGTTGGTGCCGCCAGGACCGGTTGTCACGCACAGTGCTCCGATCTTGTTGTGAATGCGCGCGTAAGCCTCTGCGGCAATGGCGCAGGCCTGCTCATGATGCTGATACAGGCAGTGCAGTCCTTCCTGATGGCCCAGGGCATCGTTTAAGTGCATGGCACCTCCCCCTGTAACCGTAAAGACCTGATTGATGCCTGCCTCTACCAGTTTCCCGGCAATGTAGTTGGATACTTTGATCTTCATTGGGAATTTCCTCCTGTTTTGTTTTTCTATGGTTCTCATGCGGTACTCTGCCGCGTTGTTTCTGACTCACCACTCGTGATGGGGCTGCAGCAAAACGAGACCCAGAACATTCCACATATCAGGTTGTACGCATCTCGAACACGCATGTCCGAATGGGACGGATGAAATCCGGCACAGACGAACATGTGTAAGTGAGAGCAGGCGAACAACGATATGGGAATGTGGCGGGGCTCGTTTTGCTGCAGCCCCGGCTTGCTAACGCTCATTATATCATAAGATCAGATATCCTGCATCCCAAAATCTTGCCTGGCAGGCTGTGCCTCCATTTCCAGTAACCTTCACTTTTCAGAACGCATAACATCCGCTATAATCGGCAGAGTAATGCAACTGCGGATTTTCGGCCAACCGTGAGACCGGCATACCGGTTTCCACAAATGTAAAGGAGAATTTCAAAATTATGAACAAACACTGCAAATTACTGGCTGTATTATCCACCGCGGCAGCAATGTCTGCGGCAACCCCTGCAATCGCCCTTTCCATTCCGGGAAGCGTTTCCACTGTACTGGCGGCGACCTCCGGCTGGGTCAGCGAAAATGGTGAGCTGCGCTACAAAGACAGCGAAGGCTACTATCTAACCGATACCTGGAAAAAGAAAGACGGCGAATGGTACTACTTAGATGAAGACGGCTTTCTGTCCCGCTCCTGCATGATCGATGAGTATTATGTAAACGATGATGGGCGCCGTGTTATGAACCAGTGGATTGGCGAGGAGAATGAGGACGAGTGGGACTCTGAGGCTCCGGACACTTACTGGTACTACTACGGAAAAGACGGAAGAAGCGTTATCTCCAAATGGCAGGAGATTGACGGAAAGAACTATTACTTTAACGAAGACGGCCACATGCAGACCGGCATGCTGGAGTTAGACGGCTTTACTTACTATCTCGGAGAAGAGGGCGACGGCGTCATGAAGACCGGCTGGATCGAGCTGGAAAATGAGGATGATGACCTGGACCAGGAAACCGTATGGCACTTCTTCGATAACAGCGGCCGCATGGTCGTAAACCAGATTGACCGCAAGATCGGCGGTTCCTACTACACCTTCCAGAATGGCATTCTGCAGACCGGCTGGTTCCGCCTGCCGGAAACCACTGCCGCTGATGCTGCTGGCAGTACTGACGCAGAAAACACAGACAGAGCGCAGACCGCTTCCGCTTCCAACGCAGAAGCTGCTGAAATGACTGCCTCCGTATCCGGTGCCCCGGCTCCGGCTATCGCTTCCTACCAGTTCTACGAGGAAGACGGCAAGCGCGGAAACGGCTGGTATCAGATGGAGGGCGCGCCGGAGATCAGCGAGGACGGCGAGACCTTTATCTTCTATATTAAAAACGGCGTTCCGTACCATGCCGCAAATGGCGTACAGGTATTTACCGTAGATGGCAAGCGCTTCGGCTTCAATGACCGCGGCGAGATGCAGACCGGCCTTCAGTCTGTCATTACCGAAGAGGGAGAGACCTGCAATTATTACTTTGGCACCGATGGCATCATGAAAACCGGAAAACAGACCATCTACGATGAGGACCTTGGCGAGAACCAGACCTGGTTCTTCTACACCGACGGCGGCAACAAGGGACGCGGATTCCACGGTGTCCGCGACAACAACGTTTACGTTCAGGGACTGCGCCTGGATGCAGACCGTGACCTGCGTTTTGCACCAGCTTCCTTAGACGGCACAAACTACCTCGTCGGCACCACCGGCACCATTCAGAAAGCATCTGCCTCCTCCAAATCCGCCGCAAGACCGGAGCTTGGAAACGGCTACAAAGATGTCAAAGATTCCAACGATAAAATCTGGACCGTTGATGTAAACGGAATCATCCAGGAGTAATACTTTTTTCATCCGTTCAACGTTCAAAGGCTGCCGGGATTTTTCCCTGGCGGCCTTCTTTTTGTTCTGTTCGCACGCTGTATTTTCCGTCCTTATTTCGTCTTTTTGTACGTTCTTTCTCATTTCATAACATTTTTCTTACGATTCCTCCGATTTCCTTACAATGGTTTCCGGGCTATTGCAAGCCCACTGGCGGACTGCTATAATGAATTTGCAGAGAGAGAAAGGATGATCACTATGAAGAGAAAAACAGGACTCACCCTGATCTTAACCATTCTATGTTTTCTGATGAGCGCTTTTCCTGCCATGGCAGGTGAGTGGCACAAAACCTCAGAGGATCAGTATCAATATATCAAAGATGACGGAACAAAAGCCACCGGCCTTCTGGAATTAAAAGACGGCACCTACTATCTCGACGATAAAGGAAACCGTAAAACCGATTACTGGCTCCGCTACAAAGGCGACTGGTATTTCTTCGGGGAGGATGGCCAGATGGTTACCGACACCTGGGTCGACAACTACCATGTAGATGCGGACGGCCAGATGGACAAAATGCGTTAAGACCAGCAAAAGCAAAACACCAGACATAAAAACAGAGCGGAAAGATATTCCATTTGGAATTTTCTTTCCGCTCTGTTTTTATTGCCGCTGCAGTAACATTATTTTTCAATATCAAAGGTCATGTAGGTATCTTTCGGAATGTCGGTCTCGTACTCCGGCTCTCCGCCTGCCTCATAAGCAGCTTTCTCGTAAATCTTTAAGTGGATCGCGCGGTCCTGGAAATAACCGCCAAAGGTATCCTCACCCGACTCCGCATAGCTGTAATCCTGAACTGCTGCCTCATCGTTGATTTCCTTGATAACGGCATCTGCATACGCTGCGGTGTCCTCTGCGCTGGTATCATCTTTTACTACAACTGTCACGCTGACCAGCGCTTTGTCCTCGTCGATCTCGAACTCCACGGCATCTGCCATCGGGTAGTCGTTCTCATCCAGGCAAACTTCCTTGACTTCGCTCTGAAACTGATCCATATCCAGCTCCAGATTGTTGTAAATGTTGAAATCCGGCTCGTTTGCGCTCTCCTCCTCCGGCTGAACAATATTGCTCTTGGTACAGCCACATAACAGAAATGCGCAGGCAGCCGCTGCAAGCAGTGCCTTTTTTCCAATTTTGATCATCGTTTATTCCTCCTGTATCCCGTGTGTATTCCAGTGTGTCAGTCATTTCATCACGGTTCACACGCTGTGCAAATGGTAACATGGATTTACGCAAAAACAGCTTGTATTATATACGATTGCCGCCCGTTTGAACAGGTACTTTCGAAAAATGTAAGCATTTTTCATAGATCTCTCACAGTTTCCACCGGACACAGGCCTGTCTTTCCTATTCCAGATGTCCTCCGCACTTTGGGCAGAAGCTGTAATCCTCCTCTGTGGTAAATCCACAGTTCGGACAGCGGTGTTCCCGGTTTCCGCCCGTTGTTCCAAAACCGCCTCCGGCCGGGATAATGTCTTCCGGCAGGTGTGTCAGTTCACCGGATGCGATCTTTCTTCCAGTCTCCGCGTCCAGTTCCACGCTTGTGCCGCAGCATCCGGCCTGCACATAGTAGCGGCGGCCCCATTTAAAGACCGGGATAAAAAACAGGCTCAGATATGTATACACCATGTACACGTTCAGATGGCCATACTTTCCGCAGTGCCCGCACACGATAAGCTGGTCAAAATCGAGCTGTTTCTGCCCCTGGCTGATTCCCATCATAAAAAACATGCGTGTGCCCCCTATCCCAGAACGATCAGGCGTGCCACCGCAAGCGGATCATCCTCCGGGAAGGACTGGACACACACCAGAATGTCGCGTACCTGCTGGTCATCCATGTCAAGCATAGACGCGATCCAGTCTGCCGGATGGCCTGCCCCGGACAGTTCCATGACCTGTTTTACCCGCTCCGTCATTGCCTCCAGTTCCATGGCAACACTGCTTGCGGTGTTTAAGCCAGATGCCTCCTGGTCTCCGGTCTCTGTTTCCAGAAAATCCTCCAGGCGAAGTTCTTTCTTTCCTGTTTCTTCTTTATAATATTCCTCAGACAGCTCCCAGTCTTCCGCCTGCTGTCCTGCGTTCTTCCGATCCTCCATAAATCCGTCCTCCCACATTCTGATGTATTTTCTGACCCTGCTTTGCAGGCTGTTCCACCCGGAAAATCCCTGCCTGCAAATGACAACGCTGTTTCACCATTATAACATACCCGCAATCCAAAAGAAAGCTGTGCGTTTCCAGCTTGCGCCAGTCCCGCACAGCCTGTTGCTGTTCACACGTTACCCTTCCATCTGCCGCCCCAAAAAACCTGCTGCCGTGGAAACCAGCTTCAGCTCCAGCTCGCCTAGCTTTACCTTCGGATCCCGGCTCAAAAGGGCAACTGCCCCAATGGCATCTCCCTCGCATACGATCGGCACGATCACCTCCGCAGTCACACCATCCATTTCCTCTCCCGCAATCGGAATGAACGTTTTCGAGTCTTTTTCCGCCATAACCGTCTCCCTCTCGTGGATGACCATTTCCAGCTGCCGGCTGATCATTTTTTGCAGCATATCCTTTTTCGGTCCGCCAGATACGGCGATTATCTGGTCACGGTCTGTAATGCAGACCTGCATGCCTGTGGCCTGCGCCATAGACTCCGCGTACTGGGTCGCAAATGCCGTAAGCTCCACCATCGGTGAATATTTTTTCAGGATAATCTCACCCTCGCGGTCCGTAAAGATTTCAAGCGGGGTTCCTTCCCGCAGCCGCAGCGTCTTTCGTATCTCCTTCGGAATCACGACACGTCCCAGATCATCGATCCTTCTCACAATTCCCGTAGCTTTCATAATGTTCCTCCTGCATACCGTTTCCCATGCCAGGCCGGATCCATTCCGGTTCCTGGCATCGTTTCCATATCGTGTGTCTTATGGATAGTATGTGGAAACATCCAAAAATTATACCTTATTACGATAGCCCGATGATCTGTTCCAGTGTTTTTAACAAAAGCTGCATATCGACCGGCTTTGCGATATGTCCGTCCATACCCGCAGCAAATGCTTTTTTGCGGTCCTCCTCAAATGCGTTCGCCGTCATGGCAATAACCAGAATCTTGCGATAGCCGTTTTTCAGCCCGCGAATGGCTCTGGCAGCCTCGTATCCGTTCATATTTGGCATCTGGATATCCATAAGAACCGCATCGTAATAATGCTCCGGTGCCTCTTTGAGCATCTTTACACAGACAGCGCCATCTTCCGCGCGCTCCGTCTTCACGCCGCATTCCTCAAGGATCGTCATGGTGATCTCGGCATTTAAGTCATTATCCTCCGCAAGCAGGATGCGCTTGCCGCGCAAACCCTCAGCAAGGATCTCCCGCCGTTTTTCAATGCTCGTTTTTATCTGTGTCTCCGACGCAGTCGGGAAAGACAGACCGATCATGATTCTGGTTCCCTCTCCCACCTGGCTCTGAACTTCGATCGTTCCTTCCATAAGGTCCACCAGGGCCTTTACGATCGGAAGGCCCAGTCCTGCCCCTGCCACTTTACTTTCCGTGCTGGTGCGTTCTCTGGTAAACTCCTCGAAAATATGCGGCAGATACTCCTCGCTCATGCCAATGCCGGTGTCCTCCACCGCAATGCAGTAGGAAGCATAACCCGGTCTGGCTGCCGCATTCTCGGAAATATCCACTGTGATCTGGCCACCCTCCGGTGTATACTTAATGGCATTGCTCACAATATTCATGATAATCTCGCGCACCTTGGTCTTGTCGCAGAGCACATAGTCATGATCGATATGAAGACTGCACACAAATCCCAGTCCCTTCTGCGTTACAGCCGGTTCAAAGGCAGCCTGCACCGCATCCATCAGCTGACGGAAGTTGCCCACCTCTGCCTTCAGTGTTGCTTTTCCACTCTCAATGCGTGCCATCTCCAGCACATAGTTGATCAGCGACAGCAGCATCTCACTGGAAGAACGGATCTTTCCGATATATTCAGAGACACGTTCTTTCTCATCCATATGTTTTTCCAAAAGATCGGAAAATCCGATGATGGCATTCATCGGCGTACGGATATCGTGGCTCATGTTAAAGAGGAAGCGGCTCTTCGCCTCATTTGCCGCCTGGGCCCGTTTTGCAGCATCCTCCATCTCTCGGGCGTGAAGCGCGTCCTTATAGCGCCACTGGTCGAACTGCCAGTATGCTGCCATCACAAGAAAACCAATGCCGAACGCCAGTATCAGCTCCGAAAGGTGCTGGGCTGTCGTGATCCACCCTTTTTTCGGTACGATTTCAAAATACCAGGTATCGTTCGGCACATCACATGCCACCTGAAAAGTACCGCCCTCCGCCGGCGTCGTACATTGCGCGATTACAATCTTTTTTCCAGTCTCCGGATCTTTCTTCCAGATCTGATAATGGTAGGAGGCATCCTCCAGCTTTTCCAGCTGAATCTCATCCAGAAATTTCTCCCAGTTCAGCACCAGAATGGAAAATCCCCAGAAACGTTTCTGGCCATTCTGATCCGGCACATAAATCGGGTCGAATAACAGTGCGCCCGTCCCGCCCTGCTGCAGCGCAAACGGCCCGGCAATCGTGTACTGGCCGGACTCCATTGCCAGGCGCGCTTCCTTGCGCCGGTCCGGATGTTCCAGCATATTCAGTCCCATAGCCGCCTCATTGCCCTGCAGCGGATAGATCTGATTGACGATGCCGTCCTTTGCCATCTCGTGAGCCTCAATCACACCGCTTTCATCCTGCATAAGGCTGGAAAGCGTGGAAAACTCATAGTTATCCGCCTCATATCCACTCTCGACGATCCGCTTCATGAGATTCGACTCTGCCAGATATTTGTTCAGCTGGGATTCCACACGGCCCACTGTTGTCTCTGCGGTGAAAGCAGCCTGAATCTTTTCCTCTCTCTCCTGATTTTCACACACCAGTTCCCCACAGCCAAGCACTGTGCAAAAGGTGATTCCGAATACCGCAGCCAGGCGCAGTATCACGTTTTTTCTCCATTGTTTGTTTTTCATGTTATCTCTTATTTTCTATTCTGATTTTTCATAATACTAAACCTCGGCAACATAAAAGCACAAAATCAAAGTGCGAGCTCTCCGATCTTTCCCAGAAGTGTCTGCGCAAATTCCATCATGGCCGCACAGTCTTTCTGCCTGTTCCGCTGGTCTGTATACAAAAAGTACGGCTGTTCTCCCATCACAAACTTGAGGTCTCCGTTGCAGGATGCTACAAGTTCGGGAATTCCGACTGTGTTAAGCTTCGCGTTCTGATACATGGTAAGGCGGACTTCCTGGCGGTTGATGCGCACCTCCGTCACATACGCCCGGTGCGCCATAGCCTTTAAGAGCGCTACCTGCAGCAGGTTTGTGACAGCCTTCGGGATATCACCGAAACGGTCAATCAGTTCATCCTGCATATCCATGTATTCTTCCTCATTTTCAATGCCGGAAATCCGCTTGTAAACATCGAGCTTCTGATACTCGTTTTTGATATAGGAAACCGGAATATACGCATCGGTGTCACACTCGACCACAGACGCAAACTCTTCTGTTTCATCGCGTCGTCCCTGAATGGCCTGCACCGCCTGATTTAACAGCTTGCAGTACAGATCGTAGCCGACTGCCTCCATGTGGCCGTGCTGCTCCGCGCCAAGGACATTGCCCGCCCCGCGGATCTCCAGGTCGCGCATAGCGATCTTCACGCCGGATCCAAGTTCCGTAAATTCCCGGATAGCCTGCAGGCGCTTCTCTGCCTCCTCCTTTAAGAGCTTGTCGCGCTTATACATAAGAAACGCATAGGATGTCCGGCTGGAACGTCCCACACGCCCGCGCAGCTGATAAAGCTGGGAAAGTCCCATGCGGTCTGCATCCTGAATGATCATGGTGTTGGCATTGGGGATATCCAGCCCTGTCTCGATGATGGTCGTAGATACCAGCACATCAATGTCGCCGTTCACAAAATCCAGTAAAATCTGTTCCAGCTTGTGCTCCGGCATCTGTCCGTGGGCGTAAACAACCACAGCATCCGGCACCAGCTCCTGCACATGATGCGCCACTTCCTCAATATCCTTTACGCGGTTGTATACATAGTAAACCTGACCGCCCCGCGCCAGTTCCCGGTTCACCGCCTCGCGGACCATCTCATCGTTGTGCTCCATCACATAAGTCTGAATCGGCACACGGTCTACCGGCGGCTCCTCCAGCACACTCATGTCACGAATTCCCACAAGGCTCATATGCAGTGTGCGCGGAATTGGCGTTGCCGTCAGCGTCAGCACATCCACATTTTCCTTCATCTGCTTGATCTTCTCCTTGTGCGCCACACCAAAACGCTGCTCCTCGTCGATGATCAAAAGGCCAAGATCCTTAAACTTTACATCTTTGGAGAGCACGCGGTGAGTGCCGATGACAATGTCCACCTGCCCTTTTTTCAGATCCTCGATCGTCTTTTTAATCTGCCCCGGTGTGCGGAAGCGGGACAACAGTTCAATGCGCACCGGAAAATCCTTCATGCGCTGGACGAACGTGTTGTAATGCTGCTGTGCCAGAATGGTCGTCGGCACCAGATAGACCACCTGCTTGCTCTCCTGCACTGCCTTAAACGCGGCACGCAGGGCAATCTCTGTTTTGCCATAGCCAACATCCCCGCAGATCAGGCGGTCCATAATCCGGTGGCTCTCCATGTCGCGCTTCGTATCCTCAATGGCAGTCATCTGGTCCTCGGTCTCATCGTACGGGAACAGTTCCTCAAACTCCCGCTGCCACACCGTGTCCTCGCCGTACTGGTATCCGCCCAGTTCCCGGCGCGCCGCGTAAAGCTGCACCAGATCCTTCGCAATTTCCTTAACTGCAGTTTTGACCTTTGCCTTCGTGCGGTTCCACTGCTCACCGCCAAGCTTGTTTAACTTCGGCGCCTTTGCGTCGGAACCGGCGTACTTCTGGATTCCGTCCAGGCGGGTTGCCGGAAGATAGAGGCTTCCGTTGTCCGCGTACTCCACTTTCAGGTAATCCTTGATAACACCGTCCCGCTCAATCTTTTCGATACCGCGGTAAATACCAAGTCCATGGTCTTCATGCACCACATAGTCGCCCACCGACAGTTCCGTAAAGCTCTGGATTTTCCTACCCTCATAGGAAGTTTTCTTCCGTTTGCGCTTTTTCTTCTCTTTTCCGAACATGTCACCTTCGGTGATGACCGCAAACTTGATCTGCGTATACGCAAAACCGCGGTGTAGATTTCCGAATGTTACCAGAATCTCTCCCGGCTGCACCTGCCGGTCCTCATCATCCGTGCAGAACGCACTCAGGCCGTATCCGCGCAGGTCTTCCGCCAGGCGGCTGGCACGGGTCCGGGAGGCCGACAGCAGGATGATCCGGTAACGCTCCTTCTTCCAGGCCGTCAGATCTTTGATCAGCATTTCAAAGCTGTTCTGGTAGGAGTTCATGTTCTTGACATCCAGAGAAAAACGCGCCTCTGTTGTCATACCCGGAAGCTTCTGCTCCAGACCGGTCAGGTATACCGTATCTTTCCGCTGTGCTTTTGCAAGGATCTCCCGGGCCGGATACAAGAGCCCGGTCTGGCCTGGCAGAAGATAGCCCTTTTCCAGCCGGTGCTCCATGCTCTCCCGGAATTCCAGCTCCACTGCCTCGCCCTGCTCCTTTAAGCGAAGAGGCTCATCCAGAAAGATCATGCTGCGCTCCGGATCAAAATAATCCAGAAACGAAACCGTTTCTTTGCTGAAATAGGAGATCCACGCGTCCAGTCCGGTCTGCTTCCAGCCCTCTTCCAGGCCTTCCGTGAGTTCCTTCACGATTCCGGTGATGCGGTAAGCCTCCTCCGTATTCATCTGCTTTCTCAATGTCTCCGCGAATGTCTTCGCTTCGTTCCGGATCTGCTCCACACCTGCCTGACGCTGCGTTTTTGTGAGCACGATCTCCGCCGCCGGATAAATATCGACCGCATCGAGCTGCTCAATCGAGCGCTGGCTCTCCAAATCAAACGTGCGGATAGAATCTACCTCCGTGCCCCATAGCTCAATGCGGACCGGAAGCTCCTCCGTGAGCGGATAAATATCCAGGATGCCGCCCCGCACGGAAAACTGGCCCATGCCGTCCACCTGGGGCATACGCTCATAGCCAAGCTCCGTCAGACGGATTTTCCATGCCTCCAGATCCAGCTCCTGCTGCAATTCCAGATGGAGCACCTGCTCCTTCATGCATTTTAATGGAAGCAGATGATCCATAAGGCCATCCATGGTCGTTACCACCACGCCGCCCTCATCCTCCATGAGATGGCGCAGCACCTGCAGGCGTTCCCTGGTCAGGAGATTGCCATGAATGTCCGCGCTGTAAAATAGAAGATCCTTCGCCGGATACAGCCAGGCATCTTCCCGAAAACAGCCGAAATCATCCAGAATCTCCTTCGCCCTGGCATCGTCATAGGTCACAACCAGCTTCCACGGACGCTCTGCCACTGTCTCGTGCATCAGATGCACCTTCTGGGAATCCAAACAACCGCTTACCTGCACCGGTCCTTTCTTTTTTCTGAGGCTCTGCTGGAGTTCCATAAACTCCGCCAGCTCCGTCAATGGATTTGCAAATCCCCTGCTCATATCTTACTCCGCTTTCTTTTTGGCGTTGTAATGGTTCATGGCACGCTCCGCTCCGGTCGTCATCATCATGACCGCAGCCTCGGCCGCCTCACCAAACGCCTCATCCATAACCTTCTGCTCTTCCGCGCCAAAACGGCTCAGCACATAATCTGCCAGATCCATCTTCGGCGGCTTTGCGCCCACACCGACCTTGATGCGCGGAAACTCCTGTGTTCCCAGATGCGCAATGATGTTTTTCATGCCATTGTGCCCGCCTGCGCTTCCCTTTAACCGAATGCGCAGCTGCCCCGGATCCAGGCTGATATCATCATAAATGACAATCAGATCCTCCGGATCGATCTTGTAATAATCAACCGCCTCGCGGATGCTCTCGCCGCTTAAGTTCATGAAGGTCTGCGGCTTCAAGAGAAGGACTTTCTCTCCTTCAATGATGCCTTTGCCGCACAGCGCCTTATGTTTGCGGTCGCTCACATCGATTCCGTATTTATCAGCCAGCACATCGATCACCGAAAAGCCGACATTGTGTCTTGTTTTATCATATTCCCTTGTAGGGTTTCCAAGTCCTGCAATCAGATACATGTTGTCCTCCTGTTACTTAAAATCTGTCTGTTTTTCATTTACATCAAACCGTATCCTATATTTTAACAGGTGAAGACAGAAAAGTAAACGAAAGGCTGCCGCGAAACCAGGACCGATATGTTTGCTTATCGGCCCCGGTTTCACGACAGCCCCTGTCACTGCTTATTTACTGCTGTTCGTTCGCTGTATCAACTGCAGTACTTACTCTGCATCATCCTCCTCTTCTCTTTTTCTTCTGCCTGCCGCAAATGCCGCAAGCATCATGCCAGACAGTATGAAGACCACTTCGTTTGTCCGACTCTGGCCGGTCTTCGGAAGCGCTGCCGGCAGAATTTCTTTCACACTGGTTTTCGGGAGCGTCTCTGTGCCCGGGAGTTCCGGAAGATCCGCTGCCGGAACTGCTGCCGGATCGATGGTCACCGTTACAACACCAGGGCCGCCGGAGGAAGAACCGCCGCTGCGGCTGGAACTGCCGCCAGAACTGCTGCCTCCGCTGCTGTGGCTGCCGCCGCCGGAACTGCTTCCGCCACTGCTATTACCGCCGCCAGAACTGCTGCCGCCATTGCCGCTGTTTCCTCCGTCATTGCCGCTGTTGCCGTTTCCTCCATCGTCTTTTCCATCGTCCTTGCCTCCGTCATCTTTTCCGCCGCCGTTTCCTCCGTCATCTTTTCCGGTGCCGTTTCCTCCGTCGTCCTTTCCATCGTCCTTTCCGCCGTCATCTTTTCCATCATCTTTCCCGCCATCGTCCTTTCCATCATCCGGCTCGCTTGGATCGGGCTGTTCTGATTTCTGCTCCCACTGTGCATACAGGGTCGTATTCTCTGTGATCGTGAAAGTCTTCTCCGGATCATATGCCTTGCCGCTTCCATCCGGCTCTGTATTCCAGCCTAAAAATTCATATCCCTCTCTAACCGGTTTCTGATTGGAAACGGTCGCAATGCTGCCTGCCGGATACTGCTGTCCATCTGGCATATTCGACCAGGTTCCCTCCGGAGCATTCGCGCAGTAGGATAAATTCACAAGATTCTTTTTGAGCAGTGCGCCGTCCACGTGCCAGCCATCCTCGGATTTGACCACATACCACAGGACATAATACCGCTCTCCAAACTGTTCTGCCGTTGTTGTTTTGTCATATTCCGTGCCATCGGAAAACGAAATTTTCCCAGTTGTCCCGGCAAAGAGCTCTGCCAGTTCCGCATCCGTTGGAATCGTGTCCTCATTCAGCCTGCATTCCACGCCCTCTGAAGAGTCTGTGTAAAACACGCCAAGCTGAATCGCCCCTGATTTCGCAATCCCCTTTGTATAATTTGCGATTGTATGCGACTGCGGTTCCGTCGGAATGCTGCCATCCAGTCTTACAAAAAATTTCGCATCCACATCTTCCTTTGCCCACACCGCATACAGCGTTGTATCTTTCGATGGAACTGTATACCTGCTTCCTGCCGGATAAATGGCTCCGTCTGCCTTCGCGTAGGCTCCGCTGGCGTGCGGATTCGATAAAGCACACCAGCCCACAAATACTTCTTCTGCCTTTGTTCCCTCATAATCCGGCAGTTCGACGGTTTCTCCCGCCCCGGCCGTGACTGCATCCGGAGCCGCCCCGCTGCCGCCATTGCTGTCGAATGTTACGGCGATATCCTCCAAAGCGGAAACCAGCGCCGGAACTTCCAGGCTCATAAGGCTTTCTGCCGTCAGATCGTCTGCGAGAAATTCTTCATCTGTAACTACTTCTTCCGCATCCGAACTGGTTGCTGTTGCGTTGGAGCTGCTTGCCGTTTCATACGCATCCTGCCGCTCTCCGGAAAGACTGTTTTCTCCCGCCCCGGCCGCAAACACCGCTGGCAGTGCCGCGCCAAAATTCGATGCTGTCAGCGCCGCAGTCAGCATCAGTGCCGCCGTGCGTCCATATTTGTGCCGGATTCTGTGTTTCAGACCAACCGTTCTCGTTTTTAATTTCTTCATCCTGCTCTCTCCTTTTTATTGCTGCTTACATACTATGCAAGCAGCAATCTTTTTTTCTTTTTTCGCCATCTGAAGTAAATTAAAACAACGATTCCTCTAGGGTATAAAAACAGAAAACTGCCTGGCAGCCTCATTCTATCTGCCAGACAGTCTTTTGTACTTTCAATTTATGAACTTTCTATGCAAGCTCTTCCTGCTGTGTCTCCAGTGCTGTAGTCTCGTATTTATCCAGGATCACAGACTGGATCATATCGCGGGTTCCCGAATTGATCGGATGTGCGATATCCCGGTACTCGCCGTCCGTTGCCTTGCGGCTCGGCATTGCGATAAACAATCCTTTCTCACCCTCAATGACTTTGATATCATGAACAACAAACTCATTATCTATGGTAATAGAAACAATTGCTTTCATTTTCCCTTCTTTTTCAATCTTCCTCACTCTCACATCTGTTATCTGCATGTGGAAACCCCTCCCCCGTTCTTAAGCGGCCGCACGGGAGGAGGCAAAAGCCTGTCCCGTACGGCCGTCTGCGTGTTTTCATGATGTCGAAACAGCGCTGTTTTCCTGCAGCCGCCTGCTCCCCTCACGGAAGCGGCGTATCTTTACAGGGTGTAACGCTCGTTTTTCTCGATAACGATCTTGACGTCATCCGGTGAACCAATGTAAGTGGTGTTAGCGCGGATGGTGTCGCGGCTCTCTACGATGCAGTTCTCGATCACGGTATTGTCACCGATATAAACATCGTTCAGAATGATGGAATTTTTGATCACGCAGTTATTTCCTACATACGCTTTCTTGAACAGAATGGAGTTCTCTACGGTTCCGTTGATGATGGATCCGCTGGAGATCAGGCTGTTCTTAACCAGCGCGCCCGGATTGTATTTTGCCGGCGGAAGATCGTCCACCTTGGAATATACGTCCGGATACTCTTTAAAGAAGTAATTGCGCACTTCCGGCTTTAAGAAATCCATATTGGTTTTAAAGTAGGAATCTACAGAAGCGATATTGCTCCAGTAGGAGTTCATCTTGTATGCGTAAATGCGCTTTAAGTTCTTGTAGCGAACCAGAATATCTCTTACGAAATCAACGCGGTCCTCTGCTGCGCAGCGCTCGATCAGTTCGATGAGCTGGCGTCTGCGGATGACATAGATACCACAGGAGATGGTGCTGGATGTGGAAACCATCGGCTTCTCATCGAAGTCTGTGATGCGGCCATCGTCGTTGACCTTTACCTGGCCGAAACGGGTCACATCTTCGGTTTCCGGCATATCTTTGCAGACTACGGTAATATCTGCCTTTTTCTCGATATGATATTCCAGAACTTTATTGTAGTCCAGCTTGTAGATGCCGTCGCCGGAGGCAATCACTACATAAGGCTCATGGCTGTTCTTTAAAAAGGAAAGGTTCTGGTACAGGGCATCTGCGGTTCCGCGGTACCAGTCGCTGTTCTGCGCGGTGATGGTCGGGGTGAACACATAAAGTCCTCCCTGCTTTCTTCCGAAATCCCACCACTTGGAGGAACTTAAATGCTCATTTAAGGAACGGGAGTTATACTGGGTAAATACTGCCACGTTCTGGATATGGGAGTTGCTCATGCTGCTGAGCACAAAGTCAATGCTGCGGTAGCTTCCTGCAACCGGCATTGCGGAAATCGCACGTTTGTTGGATAATTCCCGCATTCTCTTACTGTTTCCGCCTGCTAATACAATACCAATCGCTCTCATCGTACGCCACCTGCCTTTATAATGTAGTCTCCGCTTGCC
>CAKRRJ010000029.1 GCA_934394615.1 uncultured Lachnospiraceae bacterium | reverse complement strand
CTCCATGGGTTCGCCGCCAAGCAGCGTAATACCCTCCATGTAGTCATGATCCAGATAAGAAAAGATCTGTTCCTGTACTTCCTCTGTGAAAGGATCCCCATACTGGAAATCCCACGCCTGTGTGTTAAAGCACCCCTTACAGTGGTGCGTGCAGCCGCTCACAAACAGCGACACGCGCACCCCTGGCCCGTTGGCGATATCCACCGGCTTTATGGTTGCGTAATTCATAAAAAACCTCTCATTTTTCTCATCCTGCAAACTGGCTGTTGTACAGGTTTGCGTAAAATCCGTTCTTCGCGAGCAGCGCCTCATGCGTCCCCTGCTCAATGATATGTCCGTCCTTCATGACAAGGATCACATCGGCCTCACGGATGGTAGACAGACGGTGCGCCACGATAAAGCTCGTGCGGCCCTTCATCATGGTGGCAAATGCCTTCTGAATGCGGATCTCGGTACGGGTATCGATGGAGGAGGTTGCCTCATCAAGAATCAGCATTGGCGGCAGGCACAGCATAACGCGGGCAATGCACAGAAGCTGCTTCTGACCCTGGGACAGATTGCCTCCATCCTCAGAAATAACTGTGTCATACCCCTGCGGCATACGCTTGATGAAGCTGTGCGCATGCGCCTCTTTCGCTGCCTGGATGATTTCCTCCTCGGTTGCGTCCGGCTTGCCGTACGCGATATTCTCGCGGATGGTGCCGGCTTTCAGCCAGGTTTCCTGAAGCACCATGCCGTAGTTTGTGCGCAGGCTCTTTCTGGTGACATGGCGGATATCCTCGCCGGATACCTTAATAGAACCGCTCACAACATCGTAGAAACGCATTAACAGGTTGATGATGGTCGTCTTTCCGCATCCGGTCGGTCCGACAATCGCGATACGCTGGCCTGGTTTTACATCCAGGTTCAGGTCCTCGATGAGGGAGGTATCCGGGGTGTAGGAGAAGTTGACATGCTCTAACTTTACGCTGCCATCCACGTTCTGGAGATTTACCGCGTCGGCATCCTCCTGGGTAAACGGCGGCTCGTCAATGAGTTCAAACACACGCGCTGCGCAGGCAAGCGCATTCTGCAGCTCCGTCACAACGCCGGAAATCTCGTTGAACGGCTTGGTATACTGATTCGCGTAGCTTAAAAACGCGGATAACTGGCCTACGGTAAGCAGTCCGCGGATAGCCGCAAACGCGCCGGCCACGCCAACGCTTGCATATACCATGCTGTTGACAAAACGGGTTGCCGGATTTGTGATGGAGGAGAAAAAGGTTGCCCGCAGGCTGTAAGTCTGGAGGCGTCCGTTGATGTCCTCAAAACGCTTCTGCGCCTCGTTCTGATAACCGAAAGCCTGCACGACTTTCTCGTTTCCGACCATCTCATCGACCAGGGAAGTCAGCTCACCCCTGGTCTGGGACTGCAGCTTGAACATGCTGTAGGTCTTTTTCGCAATGAAGCTCGCCACAAACAGGGAAAGCGGCGTCACACAGACAACCACAATGGTGATGAACGGGTTTACAATCAGCATAAATCCGAGCGTGCCAAGAATGGTGAGCACACCGGTGAACAGCTGGGTAAAGCCCATTAACAGTCCCTCCGAGAACTGATCGATATCCGCAATGATACGGCTGATGACATCGCCGTACTGGTGGGAATCGATGTACTTTAACGGAAGCACTTCGAGATGATTAAAGGCTTTGGTACGGATATCCTTTACAACCCGGTAGGTGATCTGGTTGTTGATATGGTTCATAAGCCACTGGGCAAATGCCGTGATGGCGATCACAATAGCGATCTTACGCAGGATTGCAAAAAGTCCGGCAAAATCTACTTTTCCAGGCCCCAGGATCAGGTCAACGCCCTCTCCGACAAGGATCGGCGCATACAGCGTCGTGGCCACAGTAACAGCCGCAAGCACCAGAGACAGCACAACCATCCATTTGTAGCTTCCAATATAGTCCAGGATCCGTTTCAGCGTGGACTTGTGTTTTCCGATTTCAAGTTTTGCCATCTTACTTCACCTCCTCTTTCGAAAGCTGTGACAGGCAGATCTCACGGTATACCTCACAGTTCTCAAACAGCTCTTCATGCGTGCCGATGCCAACCGCGGCACCGTCATCCAGAACAACGATCTGGTCCGCGTGGCGAATCGTGGTCGCGCGCTGGGATACGATGAATACGGTCATATCTTTTGTGCCCTTCTGGATTGCCATGCGCAGCTTCGCGTCGGTCGCGAAATCCAGAGCGGACGCGCTGTCGTCCATGATGAGGATCTCCGGTTCACGCACCAGTGCGCGGGCGATCGTCAGACGCTGCTTCTGTCCGCCGGATAAGTTCTTTCCGGCCTGGTCGATATAAAGATCCAGGCCTTTTTCCTTGCTGTCCACAAACTCCCGCGCCTGGGCAATATCGAGCGCGCGGTAGATTTCTTCGTCCGTCGCGTCTTTCCTGCCCCACTTCATGTTTTCACGGAGCGTTCCCTTAAAGAGGATTGCCTTCTGAGGAACCACGCCGATTTTCTCACGCAGGGTCTCCAGGCGGTAATCACGCACATCCACACCGTCCACCAGAACCGAGCCCTCCCGCGCGTCATAGAAACGCGGGATAAGGTTCACCAGAGAAGATTTTCCGGAACCAGTACCGCCGATGATGCCGATGGTCTGACCTTTCTTTACATGTAAGGTGATATCGGTCAGGGAGTCCGCTTTTGCGCCCTTGTAAGCAAAGTTTACATGCTCAAAAGATACCTTTGCCGGAGCCTCTTTGCCAGCTTCTGCCACAACCGGAGTCTTCTCACTTCCTGCTGCCGGGCTCACAATGCTGCTCTTCTCCTCCAGGACCGAACTGATGCGGTTTGCGCACGCAAGAGCCTTGGAGATGGATACGATCAGGTTTGCCATCTTGATCAGCTCAACCAGGATCTGGGACATGTAGTTTACCAGAGCCACCGTCTCACCCTGGGTGATGATGCCGGCATCTACCTGCTTTCCGGAGATCCATACCACAGCAATGATCGACAGGTTTACGACCACATAAGTCAGCGGGTTCATCATTGCGGAAATCTTGCCGACAAATACCTGGAATTTCACGAGGAGCGTGTTGGACTCATCGAAATTGCGGATTTCGTCTTCCTGGCGGTTAAACGCGCGGATGACACGCGCGCCAGTTAAGTTCTCCCTGGTTGCCTGGGTAACGTGGTCAAGCTGCTTCTGCACCTTCTTGTACAGCGGCATGCTGACTGCCATAATGCCAAACACGATGATGGAAAGCACCGGAATTGCCACTACAAAGACCATAGCCGCCTTCGCGTTCACGGTAAACGCCATGATCATGGCGCCAAATACAATGAACGGAGAACGCAGCAGCAGACGCAGCGTTAAGTTAACGCCGGACTGTACCTGGTTGATATCGCTCGTCATACGCGTGATGAGCGTGGAAGTACCAATGGTATCCTGCTCACTGTAAGACAGGCTTCCGATATGCGCGAACAGGTCATTTCTCAGTCCGGTCGCAAAACCAACTGCTGACTTCGCCGCGAAATACTGTGCCGTGATGGAGCACGCAAGGCCAATGAACGCCAGCAAAAACAGCATGCCGCCCATTTTCAGGATATAGCCGGCATCCTGATTCTTAATGCCGACATCGACGATCTGCGCCACAACAAGCGGCACAAACAGTTCAAAACTGGCTTCCAGCATCTTAAAGAGCGGAGCCAGCACCGACTCTTTCTTATAGTCGTTTAAATAACGCAGCAACCTTCTCATGTTAAACCTCCCGGTTTCTTCGGTTTTCGTTTTGTATTTCATAAAACACATTTTTATATTATAACACGTTTTTCTGCTTACAACAACAAAGAATGCGGCTTGCTATTTTGCTTCGCTCATGTTACTATCATTTTAAGAATTATCAACAAGGACGGACTCTCCATGATCGCTTTTTTCTTTCACTGCAAACACATATGGGACCGATGCGCAAAAGATGAGATCACCGTATATGCGGCGCAGGCATCTTTTTTTATTGTAACCGCGTTTTTCCCTTTTATCATGCTTCTGCTGACGCTCATCCAGTTTCTGCCGAACGTGGGGAAATCAGACCTTCTGTCCGTCATGGTGCGGATCATGCCAAAAATGCTGCATTCCCTGGTTGTGAGCATTGTGGATGACCTCTATATCAAGTCACCTGGAACCATCCTTTCCGTGACCGCGCTGACCGCGCTCTGGTCCGCCTCCAAGGGTATGCTTGGGATTGAGCGGGGCTTAAACCGCATTTACGGGGATTTTAAGCACCGCAATTATGTACTCCAGCGTCTGCTCTGCTCCCTCTACACGCTGCTTTTCATGCTGGTGTGCGTCATGTCACTGGTGCTCCTCATCTTCGGCAAGAACATTGAGCGTCTGCTGTTTCGCTTTCTCCCGGTGTTCGCGCCTGCTGCCAGCCTCATCATCAGCCTGCGCTCATTGTTTGCGCTGGCAATATTTTTACTGACGTTCGTGGGACTCTACACCATCGTTCCCTCCAGAAAACAGAAACCGCGGCAGCAGCTTCCTGGAGCTGTCTTTACCGCGGTCGGATGGCTGGCATTTTCCTATGCCTTTTCTATTTACTTTACACATTTCAGCAATTTTTCCTACATGTACGGAAGTCTGACAGCCATTGTTCTTCTGATGTTGTGGCTCTACATCTGTATCTGCATCCTCTTCATTGGCGCAGAATTAAACGGATTTTTGAACCGGGAACATATTTTGTCACAAAACCGCTTCTAAACAGGAAGCGGTTTTCCATTCAGGACCGCGGACACCAGGCCGCCGTGTCCGTCATAAACCAGTTTCAGGGAGAAAAACTCATTTTCCTCATTCAGCAGTTTCAAAAAGACCTTATCACCCTCCCAGATGTTTAACTTCAGCACATTCTCTTTCTCTACCCATTCCAGTTCTCCCTCACTGCAGGGGATCGGAGTACCGGTAAAGCCATCTGCAGTAAACAGAGACATATACTCTGTCTCGCCATCGCCGGACACAAACGTAACCAGCCCGCGGAATTTCCAGGATGTAAGCGTGTATCCGGTCTCCTCCCGCACCTCACGGAGCAGACATTCTTCCGGACTTTCATCCTGCTCGAAATGACCGCCCACGCCGATCCATTTATCTTTATTCATATCGTTCTTTTTCGCCGTGCGGTGAAGCATCAGATATTTTCCATCCTTCTCAAGATAACACAGCGTCGTAAACGGAACAGCCATGGGGCATTCTCCTCTCTTTTTATTTTCCAAACCAGATACCGGGACTTATGGCTGTTTTAGCATACCACAGCGTTCCCGGTAAAATTTCCACATTGGGATCACGCCGGTAATGTCCGCGATCAGCCAGCCGATCGGAATCGATACCCAGATGCCCGTCACACCGAGCGCCGGAACTGCGGAGAGCGCATAGGCAAGCAGCACGCGAAGCCCCAGCGAGATCACTGTGAGCACGACCGACATGCCCGGCTTTTCAATGGCACGGAAAAAGCCGTACAGCAAAAACAACAAACCGATCAGGCAGTAGAATGCGCCCTCGATCCGAAGATATTCCGCTCCGATCCGCAAAATTTCCACCTCTTCATTCCCGACAAAGATCTGCATGAGCGGACGCGCAAAGATGCAGACCACCGCACTGACTAACACACCAAACAGCATGCTGGTGCGCACGGCGCTGCGGATTCCGGTCCGGATGCGCTCTCCCTTATTTGCGCCATAGTTCTGCGCGATAAACGTAGAGAACGCGTTTCCGAAGTCCTGCACCGGCATATAGGCAAAGGAATCTATCTTGACCGCTGCCGCAAACGCCGCCATAACCGCAGGGCCAAAACTGTTGACGCGTCCCTGCACCATCAGAATGCCAAAATTCATGATCGACTGCTGCGCGCTGGTGATCACAGAAAGGCTGCAGAGATTTCCGGCTGTCTGACGGTTCCAGCGCATGTGTTTCTGCTCTACCCGAAGTTCCGGCACGCGCAGGAGCGCATACACAAAAAGTCCGATCCCGGACAGCCACTGGGAAATGCTGGTCGCGAAACCGGCTCCCCACACGCCCCAGTGAAAGCCCAGAACAAACAGAAGATCCAGCACAATATTAAGGCCGGCGGAAAATCCAAGAAACCACAGCGGTGCCACAGAATTTCCCACAGCCCGCAGAATGCAGGAAAAATAATTGTAGAGAAAGGTTCCGCCAATTCCCGCAAAGATCACCAGAAGATAGCGTTTCATCAGACTGCGTATCTCAACCGGAACCTGCAGAATGCTCAGGATGCCGTCAATTCCGCCAAAAGCAATCAGGCTTAACAGAAACGCCGCCAGGGCAATTCCGGCAAAGGATAAAAAGACATTTTCCTTCAGCCGGTCTGTGTCATTCTTTCCGTACGCAATGGAGACCGCCACGCCGCTTCCCATGGAAAGGCCCAGAAGAATGGAGGTCAGAAACGTCATCAGCGTATAGGATGACCCCACAGCCGCCAACGCGTCTGCCCCAACAAACCGCCCGATGATCAGTGTATCGGCAATAGTATAAAACTGCTGCAGAAGGTTTCCCAGTGTCATGGGAAGCGCAAACCACAGCAGCGTTTTTGTGATCGGCCCCTTTGTCAGATCCTGTTTCATGATATAAAATTCCCCTCAATACCTCATTTGTTTCGCAGGACGCGATTCCTGCAGTATCCGAAGGCGCGCCACAGACGCGTCTGTCCGGATCATTCATGCAGCCGGCGGATGATCTTAAAAATGATCGTCCCTTCCATAACGGTCGGCTCATGATAGGAAAAAAAGATGATTCCATCCGTCGGCGACAGGATCTGGCTGATCGTCTCGCCCTCTAACGGATCAATGATGGAAGCCAGAACTTCTCCCCGGTGTACTTCCTGGCCCGGTTCCACATGCCTGCGGTAAATGCCCGGAAGATCATTTTTCACATTGGTCAGATCGCTCTCCCTTATAACGCTGGCAATGTAACCGCTGTGGCTGGTGTAGCGCAAAATTCCCATGCGGGTAAGGAAACGGAGCACCGACGCAACCGCCATGCGGGCTGCCCGCTCATCGATCTGCGCGGTGGCGCTTGTGTAAACGGAAAACGCATTCGTGTTCCAGATCTGCCAGTTATAATTCAGGGTCGCCGTATCGATTGGCTGCGGCTGCCGGACTACCACATAGGGAAGACCGAACAGGTTGGCAAGGCTCACATTCTGATATCCGGTATCCATCATCCGCACATGGGGCACAAAATCTCCCGGCAGATAAAAGCTGGTAAATTGGATTCCGTAGTTATAGCCCTGGATTGCCTCAAAAACACCGGCCGCGATCCGCTGTGTGGTTTCTCCCGCGTTGTACCCCGGAAACATGCGGTTGATATCAGTATTGTCTGTTGCCCAGAAACGCTTTCCGATGTTCATGGAACTGTGGTTGACAGACGGAATCACCAGGATCTCGTTATCGTGCACGATGGCTCCCTTTTCTTCCAGCTCTTTTAGCGCTTTCACCAGCTGGGAGCAGATGTAAAGCTGCTGCACTTCGTTTCCGCGCATGGCTCCCACGATACAGGCAGATTTCTCTCCTTTTCCGAAATGGAATCCATAGACATCCATGTCATCGCGGTAGCAGTTTTCCAGTGTGAATATTTTTTCTTTTCTCAATGGTAATCACCTCCCAGTACCCGTGCGATCAGGGATCCGCAGGACACCACCGGATACTCCCGCAGGGTAAAGAGCATTCCATGAATCGGCGCTTTTACCTCCTGTTCCACGTCTCCGGTCAGCGGATTTAAAATTCTTCCAATCAGCTGTCCTTCTTCCACATTTTTCCAGTGTTCCACACACGGGACAAAGATTCCCGGATGTTCCGCATTCAGGAATCCGACTTCTCCATCCTCGGAAACGATCGGGGTTTTCGGCTCGATCACATCGCCATCCCAGATTCCCATATCCTTCATGACGCAGAAAATGCCGTCTGTGAGCTGATGGCAGAAGCTCTCCGTAATACGCATGCCAACGCCCATCTCCACAACGACGGTCGGAACGCCAATCGCGTTCAGGCTGTGCGCCAGTGTGGATTCCAGTACCGTTGCGGCCGCATGAACCCAGACAAAATCCAGATTCAGCCTGGTTGCAAATGGCAGCAGGGTTTCTTTTGTATTGACATTGACGCGTGCCTGCGGAATCTCCCGCAGGAAGATATTGCTGGCATGGATATCGATACAGAGATCCGCTCCCGCGATATCTTCCACGATTTTTGCCGCCACATGCTCTGCAACAGACCCTTCCTCGTTTCCTGGAAAGATCCGGTTCATATCCAGGTCAAACATAGGAATACCCCGGGATATGGAATCCACTCCCAGGGGATTTAATGCCGGGTAGATCTCTACAATGCCTTTTAAATGTTCTTTGTGCTCTTTTATGATCCGGTTTAACTCATAGCACACGTACTGGCCTTCCAACTCGTCTCCGTGCGTGCCGGTCACCACACAGATCCGCTTTTCCTTTCCGGTCTTCTGCTCCGGCTCGATCACATGCTTTAAGATCCTGAGCTTTTCATCGACAGCAAGTCCTACTTCTGTCACTGTTTTTATCATATCATCGTGTTTCACTTTTCGTCCACCTTTATATAGATTGTCTGCTGCTGACCGGCTGCGCCCAGAAAGCATCCGCGGTCTATCGCGGCATCCGCAAAATCCCGCCCATGGCTCAGCTTAATGTAACGGTCATCCACCAGGCGGTTATGCGTAGGATCCAGCCCGGTCCACACGCTGCCGGTCCACACTTCCACCCACGCATGGCTTGCTCCCTCACCGACCATCATCCCGGCTGCGTAACGTGCCGGAATCCCCGAACAGCGGCAGAGCGCCGTGAGGATATGAGCATAATCCTGGCAGACGCCGCGTCCGTCAAGGAACGCTCCCTGCGCGGTTGTCGCTGTGCCGGTCACCCCGGGCACATAAGATATGCGGTCCTGCATGCGTTCCATCAGCACACAGGCCCTCTCCAGACAGGCTGCGGTGCCAGCCCCCTTAAGAGCCTCTGCCGCAAACTGCTTCATATCCTCCCCTGCTTCTGTATATGCGGACGGATAAGCATACACAGGGTGGAAGCAGGTATCCCCGAAGCGCTCCCGCTCAACGCTTCCCTCCGTCCACACAGAAACATGGTCATGCGGCTCCCGGATCACACAGGAGATCGCGTGATTCCCAAAACCATCCAGGACCTCACACAGCGGAGCGTTCGGGTCTGTACGGCAGGAAAAGGACAGGAGCTTCTGCCCCGGTCCTTCCATGGGCCTGCATTTTAAGACCATATGGTGTTCCCGCACACTGCTGTCAAACTTCAGATCCATTTTATAATGAAAATGCAGTTTCTTCAATATCTGTCACCTCAAAAGATATTCCAGAGCGCCGCAACGGCTTCCAGGCTGCGGTCGTGCCAGTTTTCTCCCATATTCAGGATGTCATTTAACGTATCCATCTCTGACAGATTATACCCAATCCGGATTTTATGCAAGCGGTTTAAAAATTTATTATATTCTTTTTCGATCATGCGGTACGGATAATCCAGTCTCATATACAGATCCAGCCGTTCCAGATACTTGCCGCACTTGATGATATTGCGGCATTCCTCATCCTCCACGTTATCGTCCAGGCAGCCCCAGAACGCGAACAGGTAATCCAACACCGGCTGTAAGTCGTAGGCAAACGCCGTGCTCTTTGCGCCGCGGTCCAGACAGTCTAAGGCAAGCTGAATATAGGAAAGCGTTCTGCTGCTCAGTTCATCCCGGAGCACTACCGCATTGTCAAAAGCACGCTCCATGCTGCAGTAAACCGAATTTCCATCTTCTTTGGAAAACAGGTAGCTTCGCACAAAATCCTCCTGGTCTTTATAACTGTCCGGAATAGAAAGACGCTCGCAGAAACGTTTATACGCCTCCTGATCGCTGTCCAGCATTTTATCGTAATATGTAAAAAACGCATTCAGCGTGGTAAACACCCGCTCTGTATAGCGGCCAAGCCAGAATAAATGGTCCGATTTTTCTACCGAGATAATACCCATGTATCTTTAAATCCTCCTCCCTGAGATGAGTTTACAACAAACGAATCCGGATTTCTGGAGAACCGGGTCAGGCCGCTCGCCCATACCTTCGTCGTCTCTCCAGTCAGCACGAACGCGCGCAGATCTGCTTTTCTTGGCACTTCGTGATCTCCTTCCACAATATCCAGATCGATAAAATCGATCACTTCCTGCGCAATGAAACGGCGCGGCTGGCTTTTGATCAGATCTGCAAGTTCTGAGAGCTTCTCTTTTGTCAGGTCTCTTCCAAACACAACGCCATATCCGCCTGCCTCTGAGACATCTTTTACCACAAGGTCTTTCAGATGTTCCAGGATGTAGGTGCGGTCTTTCTCATAAAATGCCAGATAGGTCGGCGCGTTCTTCAGAATCGGCTCTTCCTTTAAATAGTAGCGGATCATGTGCGGAACAAAATAGTAAATGCCCTTATCATCCGCAACTCCATTTCCGGGAGCGTTGACCAGCGCTACGTTTCCACTGCGGTACACATCCATGATGCCCGGAACGCCAATCAGGGATTCCGGCAGGAAGGTCAGCGGATCTAGATACTCATCCGAGATTCTCCGGTATACGCAGCCAACCTCCAGCGGTTTGCCATGGTACTGGCTGTAATACAGGTGATTGTTCTCCACAAAAAGATCCTGCGGCATTGCGAGGAGTGCTCCAGAGCGTTCTGCCAGATAAGAATGTTCAAAGAAAGCTGCATTGTAGCGTCCCGGTGTCAGCACCACGTTGATGCCGCCGGTATTGACAAAATCCATGACCGATTTCAGCATTTCCGCGTAATTGCGGTTATCCGCGACCGGGTTGTTCCGGAAGGTATTCGGAGATGCCCGCCTGGTCAGCTCTCTTGCGATCATAGGGTACGATGCTCCGGAAGGAATACGCAAATTGTCTTCCAGAATGTACCAGTTTGCGTCTTTCGCCTGCACCAGATCGATTCCGGAAATGTGGCTGTAGATTTTTTTTGGTGGTGTCACGCCATCGCACTGTGGCAGATAGCCTTTGGAAGAAAACGCAAAGTCCTCCGGGATCACGCCGTCTGCTATGATCTTCCTACCATGATAAACATCTTCCAGAAAACAGTTTAACGCTGTAACACGCTGGATCAGTCCTTTTTCCAGGAACGAAAATTCCTGTGCCGGAATCACCCGCGGCAGCGGATCAAACGGAAACAGCTGTTCATGAAATTCTCCGTTTTTGTAAATTCCAAACTTCACTCCATACCTGGCCATCAGCCGGTTGATGCCTTCTATATGGTCGACTAATTCTCTCATCAGCATGCACTCCTTTCCCATATGCAAAAAGGCACCGAAGTTTTCTTCAGCGCCTTTACCTTACTGAGAATATACAACACTTTGCCTTCCTTGTCAATTCGATTTGCCACTTTACAGTTACTGTTCACACGCTGTGCAAACAGTAACTGGATTTTGCCGATGCTTCGCATTCCAAATCGGCAAAACCTGCTTCCATCACTGTATCATACGGAATTTTCAGTTCAGAAAATTCCTGCCTGTGAATTGTAACGCTTTACAATTCATCAGCCTCGTGATAGAATAACCGTAGTTTTATAAGGAGGGCTAATATTGGATATCAACTACGAACTTTATAAAGTATTTTATCATGTTGCAAATACCCTGAGTTTCTCGGAAGCTTCCAAGCAGCTGTTCATTTCCCAGTCTGCGGTCAGTCAGTCCATCAAGGTTCTGGAAAAGAAGCTAAACCAGCCGCTTTTCATCCGCAGCACCAAGCGTGTACAGCTGACTCCGGAAGGCGAGATTCTCTTAAAACATATTGAACCTGCCATGAACCTCATCCGCCAGGGTGAAAACCAGCTTTTAGAGGCAAATACCTTAAACGGCGGCCAGCTGCGCATCGGCGCGAGCGACACCATCTGCCGTTACTATCTGGTTTCCTATTTAAAAGACTTCCACCGGCGCTATCCGAACGTCCACATCAAAGTCACGAACCAGACTTCCATCGCCTGCGCGAAGCTTCTGGAATCCGGACAGGTCGATTTCGCCATCACCAACTATCCGAACTCCGGACTCTCCAACACCCAGAATGTGCGGATCATCCGCGAATTTAAAGATGTGTTCGTGGCAAACGACGAATATAAGGAGCTGAAAGGAAAAACCGTCAGCCTGAAAGACTTAAAACAGTTTCCGATCTTAATGCTCGACCGAAAGAGCACGACCAGCGAATTTCTGCACAGTATGTTTCAGCGCCATCAGCTGGACCTGGTCCCGGAGATTGAGCTTTCCAGCAACGATCTGCTCATCGATCTCGCCCGCATCGGACTTGGCATCGCATTCGTTCCGGATTACTGCATCCCGGAGGATGAGCAGAACCTGTTCATTGTACACATTGAGGAAGATCTTCCAACCAGACAGATCGTGGTTGCCAGTAACGACAGTCTCCCAATTTCCCAGGCCGCAAAGCAGTTTATGGAGATGTTATAGATACCGTATCCCAGAAATGCTTCAGCCATCCCCCCACTGTTTCCCGGGTCACAAGGCCATATTCGGTCCACTCCCGCGGAAACAGTTCCTGGATCTCCTGCCGCAGGAAACGGTCATCCAAAAGAAGGATCACACCGCGGTCCTCTGCGGTCCGGATCACCCGTCCGGCAGCCTGCAGCACCTTATTCATCCCCGGATACTGATACGCATAGTCGTATCCACTCTCACCCTGTTCAGCAAAATACTGCATCAGGATTTCCTGTTCACTGCACACCATGGGAAGTCCCGTTCCCACAACAATCACACCTTCCAGGCGTTCCGCCTTCAAATCAATTCCTTCTGAAAAAATCCCGCCAAGCACACAAAGACCAACAAACGATTCCGTCCTCTTTTCTTCAAACGTGTTTAAGAACTGTTCCCGTTCTTCCTCCGTCATGCCATTTACCTGCATCTGCCACCGGTACGTATTGTCATCGCGCTCTTTTAAAATCTGCTCAACTGCCTCCATATAACGGTAAGATGGAAAAAATACCATATAATTGCCTACATGGCTGTGTGCCAGCGCTTCGATGTAGTCTGCCACTTTTCCAAACTCCGTGCGGTTGCGCCTGGTATAGCGGCTGCTCACATCTTTTGCGATCAGAATCTGCCTCCGCTTCCGGTCAAACGGAGAATTGGCATAAACGGCGTAATCTTCCACGTTTCCGCTCAACAGCTTCTTATAATAAACCACCGGGATCATGGTTGCGGAAAAAAAGACCCCGGCAATGCCTTTTTCCAGACAGGCACCCAGACATTTGGAAGGATCTATGCAGAATAAATACAGGCGGAAGTTTCCATCCGCCCCGAGCTCCGAGTAGATCCGGTAATGTGCGTCCAGCCCATCATACATATTTAAAAAATGGCGCAGGTCAAAATAAAACTGCAGCACGGTATTGCGGTCCGGAAATTCCTTTTCCTCTTCCAGAAATACTTCCAGATCTCCCAGGACCGCCAGCAGGTTTGACGCCAGCAGATTAATCTCCGGAAGAATCTGGTATTCTTCCGACTCCCGCTTTAATTCCAGCAGGCCGCGGTTGCAGCGCTCCAGCTCCCGCTCCAGGCGATGCGCGCGCCCTTTTATGATGCGCTTCACCAAAAGAATATCTTCTTTTACCAGACAGGCGCTGAACATCTCCCTGGCACGGCTGACCAGGTTGTGCGCCTCATCGACCAGAAACAGATAATCCCCCTGGTTTCCTTCTGCAAAATACCGTTTCAGCCGCGCGTTCGGGTCAAACACATAGTTATAGTCACAAATGATGCCATCTGCCCAGCTGCTGATATCCAGGCAGAACTCAAACGGACAGACCTGATATCGCTCTGCATAGTCCAGAATGATTTCCCGGGTGATGCCCTGCTGCTCGTGGAGGATATCGTACACCGCGTCATTGACCCGGTCGAAATGCCCCTTCGCATATGGGCAGGCATCGGGATTGCAGTCCGTCTGTTCCAGAGAACACAGCTTCTCTTTCGCGGTAATTGTCACGGTGGTAAAAAACATGCCGCGCTCCCGAAGAAGGGCAAAACAGTTTTCCGCTACACTGCGGGTAATGGTTTTTGCCGTCAGATAGAACAGTTTTTCCCCATTCCCGTTCCCCATGGATTTGAGCGACGGATAGACTACCGACAGCGTCTTTCCAATTCCGGTCGGCGCCTGGATAAACAGATTGCGCTTCCTTGCCAGGGCACGGTATACCGATACGGCAAGCTCCTTCTGCCCGGCACGGTATGCATAGGGGAACTCCAGATCGCGCAGGGATTCATCGCGTCTGAGCGTGTGACGGTAGAGATATTCCGCCCATTTGACATATTCATGGATCAGTCCTTCAAACCACTCCGCAAGTTCCTCCCGGGTCTTCTCCTGCCTCAGGCGGCAGATCTCCTCTGTTTCCAGGTTACAGTAAGTGATCTGGACCGTGATGGACGCCAGGTCTGCATGATCAGAGCAGTACATATAGCCGTAACAGAGGGCCTGCGCCAGATGGACCGGCTGTGGTTCCTCCAACTGACTGACATCCAGATACATACACTTGATCTCGTCGATCGTGACTCCATCTGCCGCTTCGATGACTCCATCCGCACGCCCTTCTATGAGGATCCGGTAGCCCTCCTGCTCCACCGCATGCTTCATGGACACCTCCGCATGGTAATCCGCGCCCTGGCGCTTCTGAATTTTGCGGTGCATGCGGCTGCCCGCCTGCATGGCGTCTTTTTCCGCCGCGGAAGTCCTGCGGTTGTCGATATCACCGCCCCGCATAACAAACTCCACAAGGTTCCGCACGGAAATGCGGATGGTTTTGCAGTCAGCCGGCATATTCCTTCTCCTCTCTTTTATCATTTTTCTGTAATCATACTTGCCTTTCCGCGAAAAGTCAATCAAGCAAAAATCAGGATTTCGTATCAAAAATATATTTTTTTCAAAAAAATAAAAAAATTTGTTGACAGAGAAAAAGATCCGTGTTATTATAAATGAGCGTTGAGGGAAACAAAACAAAGAAAACCTCAGCAAAGAATATAGGGGATTAGTTCAATGGTAGAGCACCGGTCTCCAAAACCGTCGATGGGGGTTCGAGCCCCTCATCCCCTGCTAAAAAAGCTGAGAATTAGATTCTCAGCTTTTTTCTTTTTAAGTTTATAACTCTTGTTTTTAATCCTACAGTATTATATAATAATTATATAAAAAAGCAGACAGAAGCCGTTAGACGGTTGGACTATAGATTGATTACAATTTTACTTAACAAAAGTAACCGCTACTCGCCATGGCGGTTATTTTTGTGCCTGGAATCGATCCAGCGAACAATATATGATAACCAACCGCCTAACCCGTCTCATTATGTTCAGTCAAAATGAGGGTTCTGTCTGCTATTTTATTTTAATAATGATACAATATTTTGTCAATCTAAAGTGCCATTTTAGATTATTTCTCAGATCAGCCGGATCGCTTCCCTTACATTACTGACCCCATACAGCGCAATCTTATCCGTCTTCTTCATCTTATCCAGCGACACCTGTGGCAGAATACACGATTCAAATCCCAGTTTGATCGCCTCGTGGACTCTCTGCTCTGCCTGGGACACGGCGCGTACCTCTCCGGCAAGGCCGACCTCTCCGAAAATAATGCATTTTGGATTAACTGGTTTATCCTTCATGCTGGACACCAGGGCCAGCACAATCGCAAGATCCAGCGCCGGTTCGTTCATCCGCATGCCGCCTGCAATATTCACATAGGCGTCGTAGCGGGACATCTCGTAGCGGCAGCGTTTTTCGAGCACTGCCATGAGCAGGTTTACACGGTTAAAATCGGTTCCCGCCGCCGTCCGGCGCGGCATGCCGAAGTTTGTCTGGGTCACCAGCGCCTGCACTTCCAAAAGGATGGGGCGCGTACCCTCCAGGGAACAGGCAACAACGGCACCGGATGCCTCCTCCGGGCGGCCGCTGAGCAGATACTCCGACGGGTTCTCCACCTCTGCCAGGCCGTTCTCCTGCATCTCAAACACGCCGATCTCATTGGTGGAGCCGAAACGGTTCTTCACGCCCCTTAAAATACGGTAGGAAGCATTCCGTTCGCCTTCAAAATAAAGAACGGTATCTACCATATGCTCCAGCACACGCGGACCTGCCACCACGCCCTCTTTCGTGACATGGCCGACAATGAACACAGAGATACCCATGCCTTTTGCAATCTGCATAAGCACATTCGTGGACTCCCGCACCTGGCTCACACTGCCCGGAGCGGATGCCACATCTTCCCGGAACATGGTCTGGATGGAGTCGATGATGACGATCTGCGGCTTTGCCTCGCGGATGGCCTCCTCGATGGTATCCAGGTTCGTCTCACAGAGAAATAACAGCTCCCCGGTTATGGTTCCGATGCGGCTTGCGCGCATCTTAATCTGTTTTAATGATTCCTCGCCGGAAATGTAGAGAACGCGGTGTCCGTCCCGCGCCAGATTCCGGCACATCTGAAGCAGCAGGGTTGACTTTCCGATGCCCGGATCGCCCCCAACTAAAACCAGGGAGCCGGCAACAATGCCGCTCCCCAGTACACGGTCGAGTTCCGGATACCCCGTAGAGATCCGGTCCTGCTCTTCTATGGACACTTCATCCAGCCTGACAGGCTTTGCCAGTGTGCGGTGGGTAAGTGCTCCTGCATGGCCGGCCGGGGCTTTTTTTGCCACCGGCTCCTCCACCAGGGTGTTCCACTCCTTGCACGCCGGGCACTGCCCGAGCCATTTGCTGGATTCGAAACCGCATTCCTTACAGAAAAATACGGTTGTCTTTGCCTTTGCCATATAAATAATCCTTCCGTTACAGGATATTTAGCGCTTTACTACCTTAACCTGGCAGGTAACGCCCTCGTTTAACTCCACGCTGACAACCAGCTTGCCGCTCATGTTGGTTGTCATGCCGCCAACTGCAACACCATCCACATACACCTCATACTCGGTATCATCCTCAAGCTGAACCGTGATCTGTGCATCTTTGTCGCCGGATACGGTAAACTCCACGCCATCATGCTTTGCGGAGAAATGTTCTACTGCGGTTCCCGGTACGGACTCGTAAACAAAAGAACCGTTGCGCTCTAACTTCGTGATCTCATAGAAAGTTTTGATCTTATATAAATCTCCTGCATGTTCGAAATTATCGAGCTTGCTCTTTTTGTCTAATTTGTAATTACCGAAGCTGATGGTGCCATCTGCCTCAGAGCGGATTAAAGATTCGATTACTGGCATGTGTTTGCCCTCCTGGTATTTTGTTATTACATTTTACTGCTGTAGAAATTAGATTTCTCATAGGATTATACAACAACGGACAGAATTAATCTAGTTTTTTATCACTTCTGCCGACAAAAATTTTAACCCGTCGTCTCCTTTTGTCACAGTCACTTCATCCCCTGCTTTTACCTTTCCATCGAGAACTGCCTCGGCAAGTCCATCCTCTAAAAGGTTCTGAATTGCGCGGCGCAGCGGGCGGGCACCGTATTTCTCGTCGTAGCCCTTCTCAACAAGAAACGCTTTCGCGGAATCGTCCACCGTGAGTTTTAAATTCATCTGAGTCAGGGTGCGGCGGCAGATACTCTTTAACATAATGTCCACGATCTCCTTCATGTGATCCTGGGACAGCTGGTGGAACACAATGATCTCGTCGATACGGTTTAAGAACTCCGGCTTGAACATACGCTTTACTTCTTCCATGACGCGCTCTTTCATAAAGCGGTAGCGCTCTTTCGCGTCGTCCTGGGAGGCAAAGCCCAGGCGTTTCGGGGAGACAATATTCTCGGCACCGGCGTTGGAAGTCATGATCAGGATCGTGTTCTTAAAGTCGATCTTTCTGCCCTGCGCGTCGGTGATGTGGCCATCGTCGAGCACCTGCAGAAGAATGTTGAACACATCCGGATGTGCTTTCTCGATCTCATCAAACAGAATGACCGAATATGGATTCCGGCGCACCTTCTCACTCAACTGGCCGCCCTCCTCGTATCCGACATATCCTGGCGGGGAGCCGATCATCTTGGAGACACTGTGCTTCTCCATGTACTCCGACATATCAACACGGATCAGCGCGTTTTCGGTGCCGAACATTGCCTCGGCAAGTGCCTTGCAAAGCTCTGTCTTGCCGACACCGGTCGGTCCGAGAAATAAGAAGGAACCGATCGGGCGTTTCGGGTCTTTTAAGCCCACACGGCCTCTGCGGATGGCTTTTGCCACTGCGGTAACGGCCTCCTCCTGTCCTACCACACGCTCATGCAGAATGGATTCCAGCTTACGCAGGCGCTCGGACTCTTCCTCCTCCAGCTTTCGCACCGGAATCTTGGTCCAGCCGGATACCACATCCGCAATCTCGCCCTCACCCACAATGAGCTTTCTGGAATTTTTCTCTTTCTGCCATTTCTCGCGGATTTTCTCAATCTTCTCGCGCTTTTTCTGCTGGCGTTTTTTGATGTCGCCAGCCTTCTCGTACGCTTCGGACTTGATTGCCTGTTCTTTCTGAACTTCCAGCTTCTCAATCTCGGCGTTCAGCGTTTTGATCTCGGCAGGTTCCACATAGGCAGTCAGGCGGATCTTGGAAGCCGCCTCATCAATCAGGTCGATGGCCTTATCCGGAAGGAAACGGTCGTTGATGTAACGCGCAGACAGGCGCACTGCTGCCGTGAGCGCGTCATCTGTGATGGTGACCCTATGGTGCTCCTCATATTTCGGGCGCAGTCCCTTTAAGATCGCGATGGACTGGTCTTCTGTCGGTTCTTCCACCACCACCGGCTGGAAACGGCGCTCCAGGGCCGCATCCTTCTCAATGTACTTGCGGTACTCCTCGCGGGTCGTCGCGCCGATCAGCTGGATCTCGCCGCGCGCCAGGGACGGTTTTAAGATGTTGGAGGCGTCGATCGCGCCCTCCGCGCCACCTGCGCCAATGATGGTGTGGATCTCATCGATAAAGAGCAGCACATTTCCGTCCGCCGTCACCTCGGAGATCACTTTTTTAATGCGCTCCTCAAACTCGCCGCGGTACTTGGATCCTGCCACCATGCCGGAAAGATCGAGTGTCATAACACGCTTGTCCGCGATTGTCTCCGGCACATCGCCTCCGGCAATCATCTGCGCCAGACCTTCCACAACGGCCGTCTTGCCGACACCTGGCTCACCGATTAGGCACGGATTGTTCTTGGTCCTTCTGCTTAAGATCTGGACGACGCGCTGCATTTCATTCTCACGCCCGATGACCGGGTCGAGCTTTCCTTCCCGCGCAAGCTTCGTCAGATCGCGGCTGAAACTGTTTAAGACCGGGGTGGATGCGCCTGCGTCTTTTCCGCTTCTGGAGGACTGCAGCTCCTCCTTTTCATCTGCCCCGTCCTCTCCCATGGCATTTCTGAGATCCACATACAGCTTCTGCAGGCTCACGTCCATGGTATTTAGCAGCCGCACTGCCGCGCAGTCGCTCTCACGGATCATCGCGATAAGCAGATGCTCGGTTCCGATGAGCGGTGCTTTAAAGCGTACCGCCTCGCGGTAGCTCTGGTTCAACACCCGGACAGCGCCCGGGGTGTATACCGTTTCTCCAATGGTTCCCACGTTCTGGTTCGGAAAGATCAGCTGGCTGATCAGCTCCTTTACTTTTTCCGCGGAAACACCGTTCGCGTCAAGGACTCTGGACGCGACGCCTTCTTCTTCCATCAGAAGGCCCACCAGAAGGTGCTCGGTCCCCACATAATTGTGACCGAGTTCATTGGCCGCCTGGGTCGCGAACACAATCGCGTTCCAGGCCTGTTCCGTAAAATGATTTCTGTCTATCAACTTCAGGTCCTCCTTGTATTTCTGTTGCTTTTGCCGATGCTTTGCATTTCAAACCGGCAGAATCGGATGCCTTCCCGCAGGCCAGCCTTTCCGTGTACTCGTTTACCGTAAAAGCTCCGGCAGTTCCGCGCGCAGATACGACGCACGGGCAGTCTCCAGTTCCTCCCTGCCCAGCGGCCGCTGGGAGAGCTTCTGAAGGTTCGCAGGCTGGATGCCAAGCATCAGGCGGTACACCGCGCACGGCTCCTCCATGCGCAAAAGCCCGTCTGCGCAGCCCGCCATAAAGCGGGACAACAAATTCATGGCATCCTTCATGGTCAGCTTTCTCGCATACTTTAAGATTCCATACGCGCGGCAGGCATCGTCCTCTCTGGAAACACGGCTCTTTTCCAGCGCAAGGCTGCGCATCTGCTCCTCCTGTGCCGTCAGCTGCAGGGCCACCTTGGACACCATGTCCAGGATTTCTTTTTCCGTCATGCCGAGTGTTTTCTGGTTGCTGACCTCATAAAGGGCACCACAGTTTTCTTCGCCCTCGCCGTACATTCCTTTTACGGAGGCGCCGAACCGGGTCATCTCCGTCACCATGCCGTTAAAGCGCTTGCTTTTGGAAAGAAGCGGCAGATGCAGGACAACGGAAGCCCGAAGTCCCGTTCCAACGCTTGTCGGGAAGGATGTCAGATAACCGTATTTCTCATCGAACGCATAGTCAAAACGCTCGTTTAAATAATCGTCGATCTGGCTCGCCTCATTCCAGAGCTCATCCAGATGCAGTCCCTCCGCAAACAGCTGGATGCGGACATGATCCGTTCCGTTGAGCACAATGCCCACCCGTTCATCATCCGATACCATAACACCTGCGGGTTCTTTGCAGGAAGCAATGGTCGTGTTAAAGACCCTGCGCTCCCGGAGTGCCCGCCGGTCAAGCTCGCCGAGCTCCTGAAGACGCGCATGCTCATAATGGCGTCCGGTCGCACTTCCAAGGTCCTGCAGGGCATCTTCCAGGCGTTTTATCATCGCGTCAGCCTGGCTTTCCGTAAGTCCGGACGGAAACGCGTACTCCTCGAGGTTTCGTACAAGGCGGACCCTGCTGCAGATGACCGCAGGCCTGGTAAGATTTACTTCTTCAAACCATTTTTTCATGCCTGTGCCTCCTTTAACGCCCGGATCTGGTCGCGGTATTTCGCGGCCTCCTCGTACTCCTCTGTCCGCACCGCCTCGCGCAGCTTCGCCTCAAGTCCGCGGATCTGAGCCTCCACAGTTCCACCTTCCGCATTCCCTGCATCACAGGCAGAAGCCGCCTCATTCTCTGGATTGTCCCTGCCTGCTGCCTTTTTTGCCTCTTCCGGCTGTCCGGTGGCATTCAGCAGAAACGGCTCTGCCTTGATCTTCTGGAATTTCGGATGTTTCCCGGTGTGGCGGACATTTCCCTGAAGCTGCTTAATCTTGTCACTGATCAGAAGATCGAACACACTGTAGCAGTCCGCGCAGCCAAAACGGCTGTTCTTCACAAAATCATCGTAACTGGTGCCGCAGGTCGGGCAGACGATCTGGTTTGTTTTTTCTTCCTCCTCTGCCTCTCCCGGCACGCCAAGCAGCCCGGACAGAATCTTCCCGAGCGGAAATTCTCCCTCAAAAATAGCGGAGTACGGGCCAAAATCCATCTCTTTGGCGCACTGCGCACAGTAATTATGCTCCGTACGCACGCCATTTGCAATTTCTGTATACTGAATATTTGCTTCTCTTATCTTGCAACGCTCACACAGCATGGCATATCCTCCATATGATTTTCCGGCAATGTAAAACCATCAAAGCGCATTGCCGTTTCTATAGCAGTCATAGATCTCATCGACCAGGTCGTGTACCTCTTCCCTGGTGATGTTCTTGCAGATGCTCCGCGCAAGCAGCACCGAAAGTTCCTCCCGCAGGCGTTCGATCGACTGGAGCTTGTCGATATCAAGCGCGATGACGGCTCCCCTGCGGCGGTCCAGCTTGATAAATCCCTCCTGCTTCAGCACCGTGTACGCCTTATTTACTGTATGCATGTTGATGCCGATATTTTCCGCCAGCTGCCTGACGGAAGGAAGGGAATCTCCTTCATGGATCCGGTCCGTGGCGATGCCCATAATGATCTGGTTCCGGAGCTGAATATAAATCGCCTCTTCACTTTCAAAATCGATCTTAATGATCATGTCTTCACCATCTTTCGCATTCTCTGTTATAGAAATCGTATAACAGTATTATAGCAAAAAAAGCGGCGAAGTCAATACACCGCTTTTTTGCTTTTCCAGACCGGGCTGGATTACAGGTCATCGTCTAAATTAAATACTTCAAAATCATCATCGTCCGGCTCTTCAGCCTTTGTCTCTGTTTCCTCCACAGGAGTCTGCTCCGGTTCCTCAGAAACGCTTGCCGCAAGCTGGCGCTCTACCTGGTCGAGCTGTGCGTCCGCATCGTCTGCAGCTTCCGGCAGGTAATCATCCACATCAGCGATCACGAAATCATCGTTCTGTGCATCGTCATCTTCTTCCGGCTCAATCTCTTCTGCCGGTTCTTCCTGCGCAAGTTCTTCCTCGTAGTCGTCCTCTTCGCCCATCATGTAGCGTTCTTCCTTGCTGAGCTTGCGGCCGCCCTTACGGGTTTCTTTTTTATCTGCTTTCTTTACTGGCTCCTCATCGTCCAGATCCTCGTAAGAAGGACCATCGTAGTGATCATCCGGTCCTTTTCCTTTTTTCAGTCGGCTCACGATCAGAAGCACCAGGAGAAGGACTGCCAGTGCGGAAACTCCGATCAGGGCAGTCTTCGCGATGTTGTAATCATCCACCAGGGCATTGTAGCGGGTTGCCACATCCTGAAGCTCCTGGCTCTGCTTGTTGCCCTCTGCGCTCTGCTCAAAGTAGCGCTGGATGGTCTTATCTGTCAGGTCGTAACGGTAGAAACCAACGGTTCCGCTCTCGCTCACACCGTAGAAAATGCAGTACTCCGGCTGGCTTCCCTGTGTATCCGGAACCCATCCCTGAACTTTGGTCTCACCGATGGTGATGGAAGTCTCTTTCATGCCATACGGAACAGATACGTTCTCCGGAAGCGCGGCAATGCCGATCTTAAGCGGGGTTCTGGATGCCTCAAGCTCTGCCAGTACCTCTACATTCTCCGGTGCCTCAGTCTCGTTCTGCTGACCGTCTTCCAGGCTCTCGCCACCCTCAACGCGGTTTACTAAAATGGTGTAGGTGCGCTGGGTGAAACCATCCTCCGCGGTTACGGTACAGGTTACGGTGTTCTCACCCTCCTGCAGATCGGTTCCGCTGAGTGCAACCGTTGCCTTATCGCTTGCAGGAACTGCGCTCACCGTAAGTTTTTCGGTATCCAGGCTTACGGATGCGGTATAACTGTCAACCTCTGCGCTGAACTCCGGACTTAAGGTACCCGGGGAGATCTGCAGGGAGGACAGGGAGGCATCGCTGGATGCTGCTGCTGCCGTGCTGCCGCTGTTGATGGTAACTGAGGAACTGCCAAGCTGGGTGATGTCGAGAAGCTGCTCGTCGGCATCGTAACCTTCGTAATCGGTTACCTCAATCTTGGTGCTTCCTGCCTTCAGCGCCTTAAAACGCAGGGTGGACGCGGACTCGCTGGTGCCGCTCACACTGCCGATCACACGGACCGCGCCGTTTCCGCCGCTTACATCCGGCTCGCCGCCTAAAAATTCCATGGCACTTGTGTCGTAAGAGAGCATGACTACCGTCTTGCCGATCTTCTCTCCCGTCGTGCAGGTAAATTTGACGTTGACTGTAAATTCACTTCCGACCTCAGCAGTCGGGTCAGAGAACGCGATGCGCGCGTTCCCTGCAAAACTCTGGAATGGTACTGCCACGGCAAGCATCAGCACCATGGCAAACCGGATCCATATCTGTTTCCAATTTCTGTTCATAGGTTATCTCCTGTTTCTTTTTCTGATTCTGTTTCCATGAAGGATTTCTGTCCGCCAGCCTCATGCTCAGGCATTGCGGGCAGTCCCCTGTCTATACGTCATCTAGTTGCCGCCCGGAGCAGAGAACCAAACGTTTCCGCTTCCGGAAGCGCTGCCGCTGTTCGGACTGGAGCTTGTAGACTGGCCGCTACTGCTTCCGCCCGGTCCCACGGTAATGACGCTGGAAGAAGTATTTCCGGTACTGCTGCCGGTATCTCCGGATGTACCCGGGCCTCCGATCGTCACGCTGGAGGAACCGCTGCTGTTGGAAACGCCGCTTCCCATGCCTGCGTTATAAGTCGGACCGCCAGACTGACGCACCACGTGAATCGTGTAAGTACGCTCCGTTCCGTTCTCCGCACGCACCACAACCGAAATCTCATTGATGCCGCTGGAAAGCGATACATTTCCATTGCCCCTCACAGAAGCCTTGGAATCGATCGCGGATGCGCTCACCGTCACGCTGGATACAGAGTGATCTACGATAAGGTCATAGGAATAGGTATCGCGGTTAAAGGTCGGTGTTAAGGTAAAGCCTTCCACGCCAAGACCCTTTAACTTGTTGTTCGGGCTGCCGCTTAAGGTCGGCTGAGCGCACGGAGTATCCGGCATGTTGTTGTATACCGGAATCTTAAAGTTTAATGCGGTGTTCTTCTGCTCTGCCGTAAAACCTTCCGCAAAGATAGAACCTTCCGAAGCCGCGCCATCCACGTTTGTCATGTACTGGTGCTTGTAGATATTACTGCCCTGCACATTATACTTCTTTAAATAAAGCGTATCCTGTCCTGCCTTTACATAGTTGGTTCCGTAGAACTGCGCGCCGCCTGCAATGGAAGACTCCGGGGTTGTCCACGGCCTTCCATAGGTACCGCTCTGGGAGGCGTACCAGAGTCCGCGCTGGACCGCGCCCATGCCATCGGAGGCGTAAGCGCCCACATTAAAGTAGTTGTAATATCCCGTGTAACCAGCGTAGTTTCCGGAAATAGAATTGCCGGTACCATTTCTGCCCTGCTCCTGCAGGATCATAGCCGCGATCACATACGGGCTGACACCAGAACTCTGCGCCGCGCTCATAATGGCATCCGCATAGCTGACGCCAGACGATGTGCTTCCGGTATTTCCGGAGGTTCCCGGTGTCTGTGTACTGCCGGATATGGTTCCGGAAGGACTGGTACTTGTGCTTGTTCCTGAACTGCTACCGGATGATGCGCTGTTTCCTGCCGAAGATCCCGGTGCAACGCCGATCACAACACTGCTTGCAACCAGCTCCGCACGGTTTCTGCTGATGGATGCGCTCGGCCCCTGGAACCGTACCTGTGTATCGGAGCTCTGCCCGCCTGGTGTCTGACTGGTCGTACCAGATGATGACTGACTGGATCCGGAAGAACTGCCGCCCGGCGTGGACGAAGTGATGCTGGAATTGCCGGTTCCCGGTGTTGTGGATGTCGTTCCGGAAGAATTTCTAAGGGAAACACCCGGACCTCCCGACACAACACTGGAAGAACCAGAAGAACTGCTGCCGGAAGAGCTGCTTTCTGATGTGCTTCCGGAACTGCTTCCCGAAGCAGATGCTCCCGTTCTCACATTTCCTTCCATAAAGGTTCCCTTCAACATGGACTGCAGGCCTTCCCTGGTATGAAGAGACGCATTGTATGTCTGATCCAGGAACTGGAAAACATTGACCTCATCCAGAAAATTACGCGGATCCATATAATAACTCACGATTTCCGTGGAAGCCGCTACCCAGGTACTGCCGTCAAATCCGGTCCATGTTCCCGTATCCCAGTTGTAGGCTCCATCTGCCAGTGATTTATAGGAAGAAATACTGTTGGTATGTACAAGATTTCGTCCGAGTACTCCCTCATTCTGGATTACCGTATTCCAGTCAAGTCCCGTTTTCACAGCAGTGAATGTCCAGTTTGGATACCGCGCGTGGATCTGGCGAAGTCCATCCTTATACGATTCCGGGAATCCCTGCGCGGAAAGCTGGGACTCAAAACTGGAGTCGTGGCTGTAAGAGGTCGGAAAACGGACATAAGTGCTCAGAACATATCCCGTCTGCGTGGTCCCGCCGCTCGTAAAACGAATCTGATACCAGGTTTTGCCATCGGAAGCGGTACTTTCCCCGGTTACCGTGACAGCCGTTCCCCTTGCCAGTTTTCCTACGGAAGAATAAGAAGTTCCGGCTCCGCTTCGGACATTTAAGCTCGAAGCGTTGATTGTTGCCGAACGCTCCTGCGCATATGCGGAAAGCTGCAGCGTCCTGCTCACCGACGGCATCTGCACGCAGAGTGTCAGTCCCAGGAATGCAGCCAGACCTTTTTTCAAGGCTTGTTTTTTCATCTGTCATTCTCCTTAGTGTCGTAATGTGCTCCTGAAAAAATGTGCCAGGGCACATGGTATTTGCCGCGCAGTACTGCTGCCCCGGCAAATTTACGCTACGTTACATTATAATGATAAAATTCGCCAGAGTCAACGGGCACCATGGAAACTTCACAGAATCACAAAAAATTGTAAGAATTTGTATAGCAACGAAAAAACAGGAAGAAACCTGCTTTCACAGATTTCTTCCTGCCAAATGAGTTTAACTCAATTATACCGGATAAGCCTTGCTCTCGGTATCTGCTACAGCAGCGTCTACCTTAGTCTGCTGAGCCTCTCTGTATTTGAAGAACTCTTCTGCTACCTTCGGGAACAGAGCGTAGGAGAGAACATCCTCATCCTGCTGCTTCCACTGAGCACACTCTTTCTCGAACTGCGGCAGCTGCGGAGCGATCAGATCTGCAGG
>CAKRRJ010000028.1 GCA_934394615.1 uncultured Lachnospiraceae bacterium | reverse complement strand
ACGGAAACGAGGAACCAGCTATGACTCAGTTTAAGACCATGCAGATGAATATGGCTATGATGTGCGGCATGATGATGAACATGTGCCGTATGTTCGTATGCAATGAATTTCATCAATAATCTGCAGGGTCAGGAAAGAGCATAGAAGAAAGCATAAAATCAGAAACGAGAACGCATTCTAAGCCGTAAACCTGTTGCAGGTTTACGGCTTTTTACATCTTCGGATTCTTCGTTATCATAATCAGGGAAAGGAAACCATCATGGCATTAGAGGAAACCATCATCCAGTTAAAGCACATGGGCAAGGAATTTAAGACGGCGAACGGGCCGGTCAAAGCCCTGGACGACATTAACCTGGAAATCCGCCGGGGTGAGATCTTCGGTATTATCGGACTTTCCGGAGCAGGAAAGAGCACGTTGGTGCGATGTATCAACATGCTGGAGATCCCAACTTCCGGCGAAGTCTTATTTGAGGGAGAAAACCTGGCGGCGTTAAGCGATGCGGCGCAGAGAAGGGCAAGACAGTCCATGGGCATGATCTTCCAGCAGTTCAATCTGCTGGCGCAGAGAAACATTCTCCGCAATGTCTGCTTCCCGATGGAGATTGCGGGTGTGCCGAAGCAGCAGGCAAAGGAACGTGCGATGGAGCTGTTAAAGCTGGTTGGCCTGGAAGACCGGGCGAAAGCCTATCCGGCACAGCTTTCCGGCGGCCAGCGCCAGAGGGTGGCGATCGCGAGAGCCATTGCCACAAATCCGAAAGTGCTTCTCTGTGATGAGGCGACCAGTGCCCTGGACCCGAACACTACCAAGTCCATTCTGCAGCTTATCAAGCAGATCAATCGGGATTTAGGTATCACAGTCATTGTCATCACGCATGAGATGGCAGTCATCGAAGCCATCTGCGACCGGGTGGCCATCATCGATCACAGCCAGATTGCCGAATCCGGACGGGTATCGGAAATCTTCTCAGAGCCGAAGTCCAAAATCGGACGCCAGCTTATTCTGGGTGACGCCGTGGAGAATGTAACGTTCGATAAATCCAGAAAAATCCGTATCACCTTCGATGGCAGATCCTCTATGGAGCCGGTGCTCGCCAACATGATCCTGGCAAGCAAGGTTCCGGTGAACATCCTGTATGCCTCTACCAAAGATATTGGAGGCACGGCTTACGGACAGATGATCATCCAGCTTCCGGAGGATGAAGCAGACGCGGCAAGAGCGCTGCATTACTTAAAAACTGTGCATGTACCGTACGAGGAGGTGAATGGCGATGTTATTTAGTCAGCAGATCATGGAACTGATCCGGAACGGAATCGGAGAGACCCTGTGTATGGTGATCATCTCCACCATCGTTTCCTATATCATCGGAATTCCGCTTGGCATCATCCTGGTGGTAACCGATAAAGACGGCATCCGCCCGATCCCGGTCCTGCAGAAAGTCCTGGGACTTCTCATTAACCTGCTTCGCTCGGTGCCATTCCTCATCCTTCTGATCATGATGATCCCGGTTACCAGAAAGCTGGTGGGAACGAGCCTTGGCTGGAGAGCAGTCGTACCGCCGCTTGTGGCATCGGCAGCTCCGTACATTGCCCGCATGGTAGAATCTTCCTTTAAGGAGATCGATGCCGGAGTCATTGAGGCGGCAAAGTCCATGGGCGCTTCCACCTTCCAGATCATCTGGAAAGTATTGCTTCCGGAGTCAAAGCCGTCTCTTCTGATCGGAGCGGCAATCTCCACCACGACCATTCTTGGTTACTCCGCTATGGCCGGTGCAGTCGGCGGCGGCGGACTTGGCGGCATCGCCATCAACTACGGCTATTACCGTTATGAGACAGACATTATGCTGGTAACGGTAGCCATTCTTGTCATCATCGTCCAGATCATCCAGGAGATTGGCATGAGACTGGCGAAGAAGAGCGACAAACGAATCCGGTAAGGATTTAGCAGCCGGAAACGGCTGTTGGCCAAAGGCCATATAAATCAAATTTATTTATCGAGGAGGATAAGTATTATGAAAAAGAACATTGGTGTGATCGTAGCAGCATTCCTGGCAGCAGCAGCCCTGACCGCGTGCGGCGGCAGCAAACCGGCTGAAACCACTGCAGCAGCAGAGACCAGCGCAGAGGCAGCAGAGACTTCCGCAGAGGCAGAGAGCAGTGAGGCAGCAGAAGAGACCACCGGAGATCTTGAGGATCTGACCGTAGGCGCAAGCCCGGCACCTCATGCAGAGATTCTGGAGGCAGCGAGAGAAGAACTCGCAAAGCAGGGTTATAACTTAAAGGTTGTAGAGTACACCGACTACGTTCAGCCGAACCTGGCACTGGACGCTGGCGATCTGGACGCAAACTACTTCCAGCATCTTCCGTATCTGGAGCAGTTCAATGAGGAGAGAGGAACCAAGTTAGTCAGCGCAGGCAAGATCCACTATGAGCCGTTCGGCATTTACGCAGGCAAGACCGCATCCCTGGATGAGCTGGCAGACGGCGCAAAGGTAGCAGTTCCGAACGACGCAACCAACGAGGCACGCGCACTGCTTCTGTTAGAGGCAAATGGCCTGTTAAAGCTGGCTGACGGCGCAGGCTTAAAGGCAACCAAGACCGATATCGTAGAGAACCCGAAGAACCTTGACATCCTTGAGGTTGAGGCAGCACAGGTTCCGCGTTCCCTTCCGGATGTTGATATCGCAGTTATCAACGGCAACTACGCAATCGAGGCAGGCTTAAAAGTATCCGACGCTCTGGCAGTAGAGGCTTCCGATTCTGAGGCAGCAACCACCTACGGCAACGTGGTAGCAGTTCAGGAAGGCAAGGAAGATGACGCAAAGACCAAAGCACTCATGGATGCCCTGACCAGCGACGCAGTCAAAGAGTACATGGAGCAGACCTACGAGGGCGCAGTTGTTCCGTTATTCTAATCAGATAAAAAACAGAGAAAGGCAGGACCGCGGCAGACCGTGAAAAAGCGGCGGCGGTGGAATCGCCTGGAAAAGATACGCATAGACTACAGTAAGGAAGTTTGGATTCCGGATGTGGCCTATGCGTATTTTTGATTTAAAAAAAAAGAAGTCATCAACATCTGCGACTGCAAAAAGCTCGGATTTGTGGGTGATGTGGAGTTCGATCCGGAAAATGGCTGCATCACCCATCTGATCGTTCCGGGCCCCGGATGTCTTTGCGGGATCTTTGGGAGGGAGAAAGAGTATATCATTCCGTTTAAGGATGTGTGCCAGATCGGGGATGATATTATCCTGGTGGAGGTCAAAAAGCTGAAGGAGATTGAAAAGCCCTGCAAGTGTGATTAGGGAGCCTCTGGTTTGTGCAGCGCGTGGCACTTCACTGTGTTAAAACTGCTTGCGCAGATGGGGTGGATAGGTTAAAATAATGTTACCGTACACGGATAGGAGTTTTCTGAACAGAAAATTCCGTATGATACACAGGAGGAAGAAAAACTTGAAGTGTCCATTTTGCAACGCTGCAGATACCAAAGTCATTGATTCCAGACCGGCGGAGGACAACTGCTCCATCCGGCGCCGGCGTCAGTGCGTCATCTGCGGAAAGCGTTTTACCACATATGAGAAACTGGAAACGGTACCGCTTATGGTCATTAAGAAAGACCAGACCAGAGAGCCGTACGACCGTTCCAAGGTAGAAGCGGGAGTCATTCATTCCTGTCATAAGCGCCCGGTATCCATCCAGCAGATCAACCAGATGATCGATGAGATCGAAAACCAGATTTTTACCGTGGAGGACCGGGAAGTCGAGAGTTCTGCCATCGGTGAGCTGGTCATGCAGAAATTAAAACAGCTCGATGAGGTGGCATATGTGCGTTTTGCGTCAGTTTACCGGGAGTTCAAGGATGTGAACACCTTTATGGAGGAGCTTGGAAAGCTTCTGGAAAATAAACGAAAGTAGGACGAAAACAGACGTGATATTAGAACCATTTTATCCAAAGGAATGGGTGGACAGTACCTATGGCATAGACTGGGAAGGCTGGAGAGAAAAAGGGAAAAAGGGCGTTATCTTTGATATCGACAATACTCTGGTCCCTCACGGAGCTCCGGCAGATGAGCGGGCGCTGGCACTGTTTGCGCGGCTTCATGGTCTTGGATTTCAGACGCTTCTTCTTTCCAACAACAAGGAGCCGCGGGTGAAATCTTTTGCCGGACAGGTGCAGTCACCCTATATTTACAAGGCCGGAAAACCAGGCGTGAAGAATTACAACCGGGCAGTAGAACAGATGGGGCTTCGCAAAGAGGAGGTCCTGTTTGTGGGAGACCAGCTTTTTACGGATGTGTATGGAGCGAACCGCGCCGGAATCTATGGCATTCTGGTAAAGCCTATCAACCCGAAAGAGGAGATCCAGATTGTGCTGAAGCGGTATCTGGAGGCAGTGGTATTATATTTTTATAAGCGAAAATGAAAAAAGGGCTGAGGCCCTTTTTTAGTTTGCATGGATTTGCAGGTAGCGGATATAAGATGCATAAAGTGCCATCTGACCGTAGGCATTGTTTAAATCTTTTCCGCACAACTCCCGTATGCGCCGAATCCGGTAAGGAATACTGTTTCGGTGAAGATGCAGTTCCTGGCTTAACTTCTGGATATCGCCACTGCAGCGGATCCAGGCAATAACGGTTTCGGCCAGTTCCGCATTGGAACCCTTTTCTTTCAGAATCGTAAAATCGGCTTCCAGTCCGGGAAGGTCCAGGTGAGACAGGGCCAGCGCGGTTTTCATGAAGTCATAGTCAAAGCGTTTCCGGTCAGGGAAGAGGAGACGTCCCAGGCTTAAACATTCCAGTGCGGTCTGATAGCCGGAATTGAGGCAGGATTGACCGCTGCAGAGACCGGAGGGGAGTTCTGAGAGTACGGACAGGATCCGGTGCAGCCGTTTTTCAAAATCATCCTGTTCCCGGATCAGGATCAGTTCGGATGTCTGGGACAGGGATAGCATGAAATCATCCGGAGAGAGAAGCTTATGGAGCATGGGAGATAAGAATGCGTATTCCGGTGTATCCGGATCCGTCACGATGATAGTACGCAGGCCGGATATATCGATTCCGAGACGTTCGCCGCGTTTTTGAAAGGTGCTGTTGTAGGGTGGCTGCATGTGGAGCCATTCAAACAGAAACTGGTCGCGTTCCTGAGTCTGACTGTGCAGATTGTATGAGGTGAGAAGCTCTTCGTACATCATTTCCGCGGCAGAACTTAAAATAGAGGCCAGTTTTCCAGAGTCTAGGGAAGAATCAGGAAGGACCAGGGCTCCGATCCGGCTGTTGTGGTAACGGAGCGGAGCTGCGGTGCCGGAAAACTGATCCGGATGATCCGGATCCGGGACAGTCGATACGGGACCGTTTAAGTTCAGACACTGGATGGCCAGCAGGTTCAGGGAACCGGTCAGATCCGGGTCGCTGGAAACCACAATGCGCCCGCTGGCATCGCAGACCATAAGTCCGCCTGGAATATGTGTCTGAAGTTTTTTTGCAATTTTTGTGATCATGGGGATATCCAGCATGGCAGTCCTCCGGAGTATTTTTCTATTATTATAATAAAAAACGGCGAAAAAACAAGAATTTTCTCTATAAAATTGTGCAAACGCACAAAAACAAGGACAAAAGGTACTGGATATAACCAATAGAATTTGTTGGGGCCGGATGTTAAAATTGAAGTATGGCAATCAAGGAAAAGGAGGTATATAAAATCGAACGAACCGTTGCACGTTTTATGCGATATGCAGACTGCGCCAGTGAGTCACATCATGAGCGCGCGTTCTGCGAACTGATGGAAAAGGAACTGGATGCGCTGCAGATTCCTCATGAACGGCAGATGCTGGACAGCCGGGTGGTTACGGATGGATGGAACATTCTTGCCAGATGTCCCGGGAACCGTGGAAAACGCCCGCTTTTGATCGTACTTCATATGGACACGACAGCACCGGGAAACCAGGTGAACTCTATCATAGCAGACGGAAAGATCACCAGCAGCGGAAACAGCGTCCTGGGAGCAGATGGTAAACTGGCTATTGCGTTGTTTCTGGAAGCAATCAGTCAGATGAAAGAATCCGGGGAGTCTATGCGTCCGCTGGAACTGCTGTTTACCGTTTGTCAGGAACTTGGTTCCCATGGAGGAAAGTATGCGGATTATTCCGGTGTGGAAAGCGAGGAGGCCCTGATCCCGGATCATTATGTGACGGGAGAGGTTCTTGTGCGGACCCCGGCCAGACACTTTATCCATGTGGAACTGATCGGTCAGGGAGCCCATGTGATACGGCGGGATGAACCGGGTGTCAATGCCCTGGAAACCGTGGTAAAGATCCTTCACCAGATCCCAATGGGGCAGGTGGATGAAAATCTGCGGATCAATGTGTTTGATCTGGTTTCCCTGTCGCAGTCCAATGCTGTTCCGGGGCATGCGCGTTTTGATATGGAAGTGCGTACCTTTGGGGCAGAAAAATGGGAACAGGTTTCGCGGGACATCTGCCGGATTATTGAAGAAACTGCCAGAATAAGCGGCTGCCGCTGTAATATCCGGAAGGAATGCGACTTCCCGGAATCCGATTTTTCCGTGAACGAAGATATGCTGGAACGTCTGGGACATATCTATGAAAGCGTCGGAATTCCCATGAAACGGGCAAGATCCTTTGGCGTCATGGATGCGACCTGTACACAGCAGATCGGTATCGGAAGCATTCCGATCGGATTTTCCATTTATCATTCGCACAGTGCCGGTGAGTATGTCGTGATCGACGAAATGAAGAAAATGTTACAGCTGGTAAAGCAGATCTTGAGAGAGTTCTGAATTCTTTAATGTACTCTCGGAATCTCTTTGTGCCTGACTGGCAGAAAATCAGCCGCAAAGGCAGGTGCAAGAGAGACTTCGAGAGTACATTTTACAAGAAAGGGGAAAAAACATGAGTAAAGACACCAAAAAAGCATCCCACACCATGAATCCGTTTATACCGCTGATCGTCATGGTAATCCTATGTACCATTGTATCTTATTTTGTAAATCCGGGAGCTTATGACCGTGAGACGATCGACGGCGTAACGAGGGTCCTTGCAGATAGCTACCATGCAGTAGACCGGACGCCGGTAACCATTTTTCAGATGTTCCGTTCTATTCCGGAAGGCATGACGGCTACCGCCAATATGATGTTCTGTATTATGATCATCGGCGGAGTAGTCGAGATTTACAAGCGCACCGATACGGTCGGCGCGGCCATTAACAGCGTGCTGAAGGCATCCGAAAAACTCAGCAGCCAGGTCATCATCGCCATTGTTATGATTGTGTTTTTCATCCTGGGCGGCATCCTTGGATGGAGTGAGCATATTATCCCGTTCGTGCCGATCATCATTTCCCTGGCATTGTCCCTGGGCTATGATTCCCTGGTTGGTATGGCCATTTCCGGTTTTGCCTGCCTGATCAGCTTTGCGGTAGCACCGTTTAACATGTTTACCGTCGGTGTATCCCATACCATCGCGGAACTTCCGATGTTCTCCGGATGGGAACTGCGTTTTCCGGCTCTGTTCTGTGTCTGGATCTTAAGCCTGTTTTGGACCATGCGTTACGCGAAGAAAGTAAAAGCAGACCCGTCAAAGAGCCTGGTCAAAGACATTGATACCTCTTCCCTGCGCATTCCGGTAGATCCGAATCTGAAATTTGACGCGCCGAAGAAAGCATCTGCCCTGGTGCTTGTGGTTACAATCCTGGTTACCATTTATGGTATCCTGAACTTAAAATGGTCTTACACCGAGATGGCAACCGTATTCTTAATGGGTGCCCTTATCGTATGTATTGTAAACCATGTTGGTTTGGATGACGGCATCAACATGATCCTGGACGGCTGTCGCGGCGCGTTTGCAGGTGCTTTGATCATCGGCATTGCAAGATCCGTACAGTGGACCATGACTACCGGTGGTCTGGTAGATCCGCTGGTACACAGCCTTTCCAGCCTGATGAACGGCGCATCCGCTTATGTCAGTGCAGTTGGCATGTTCATTGTAAACTTCTTCATCAACGCGCTGATCCCGTCTGGTTCCGGTCAGGCAACCGCAGTTATGCCGATCATGGTTCCGCTTGCGGATATGCTTCATATTACCAGACAGACTGCGGTTATGGCATTCCAGTTTGGTGACGGTATTTCCAATACCTTCTGGTTCACTAACGGAACCCTGCTGATCTATCTGTCTCTGGCAAAAGTGCCGTTAAAGAGCTGGTACAAATTCGTTCTGCCGTTGCAGGGCATGTTCCTGATCATGCAGCTGGTATTCCTGTACATTGCAGTTTCCATCGGATACGGTCCGTTTTAACAGGCGGTCTCAATAAGTGTGGAAAGGAGATATCATGTTATGAACGTAATGGAAGAAGTATTGAAACAGAAAGAGTATACGATCTCCATGCGCCGGATGTTTCACCGTCATCCGGAACTGAGCATGAAGGAAACAGAAACTGCTGCGCGTATCCGCGCAGAGCTTGACAAGATGGGCATCCCATACGAGACTGTGGGGGAGACCGGAACCATTGGAACCCTGAAAGGAAAGAAAGCGCATCCGGTAATCGGCCTGCGCTGCGACATTGACGCGCTTCCGATTACGGAGGTTAAGGATCTGGAGTTCAAATCCGAGAATAAAGGTGTGATGCATGCCTGTGGACACGATGGACACATCAGCATGCTGCTCACCGCCGCAAAGGTTCTTTCCGAACACCGCGATGAACTTCAGTGTACAGTGAAATTTATCTTTCAGCCAGCTGAGGAACAGATGGGCGGTGCCATCCAGATTTTAAATTCCGGGAAACTTGGGGAACTGGATACGGTAGCCGGCATGCATATTTTCCCGTATCTGAAGACCGGAACCATTTCTGTAGATCCGGGTCCGCGCTACACTTCCGCAGGGTTTATGAACATTAAGATTATCGGCCACAGCGGCCATGGAGCCATGCCACAGTATTCCGTAGACCCGATTTATGTAGGTGCCAAGGTGATCGATGCGCTGCAGAGCCTGGTCAGCCGGGAGACGAATCCGATGGATACGGTAGTCATCAGCATCTGCACATTCCATGCGGGAACTCTGGCTAATATTATCGCGGAGACTGCTGAGATGAGCGGAACCGTCCGAACCTTCAATCCGGAACTGCAGAAAAAGCTTCCGGGCATGATTGAGCGTGTGATCAAGAGTACCTGTGAAGCGTATCGTGCTTCTTACGAGTTGGATTACTACACCGATATCCCGGCCACCATCAACGATAAGTATTGCAGCGAGATCGCGGAGAAATCTGTAAAGAAGATTCTGGGTGAAAAGGGCGTGATCCACTATGAGGGAACGCCGGGTGGCGAAGATTTCTCCTACTTCCTGGAGAAATTCCCGGGCATCTATGCGTTTATCGGATGCCGGAATGAAGAGAAAGACTGCTGTTATCCGCTGCATCATGAGCGCTTTGATCTGGATGAGGACGCGTTGCCGAACGGTGCGGCGTTCTATGTACAGTATCTTCTGGATGCTCAGGAGAAGTTTGCAAAAGAATAACGCAATCCGTGAGTTAGGAAAAAAGAGGCGGTTCCCAGATTGGGGACCGCCTCTTTTGAAGTCTTATTTCAGATCGGAAACTGTGCGGAGTATTAAACTCTGGACAGGTACTCACCGGTACGGGTATCGATCTTGATCTTGTCGCCGTTGTCAACGAACAGCGGAACGTATACGGTTGCGCCAGTCTCAACGGTTGCCGGCTTGGTAGCGCCCTGTGCGGTATCGCCTTTGAAGCCCGGCTCGGTGTTGGTAATCTCGAGCTCTACGAATAACGGCGGCTCTACGGAGAATACTTTGCCGTTGTAAGAGCAGATCTTAACAACCTCGTTCTCCTTAACAAACTTTAATGCATCGCCGATTACGTCTGCAGAGAGAGCCATCTGCTCGTAGTTCTCCATGTTCATGAAGTTGTACAGATCGCCATCCTCGTACAGATACTGCATGTCTACGCGGTCGATTCTTGCAGACGGGAACTTCTCGGTCGGACGGAAAGTTCTCTCAACGACGGAACCAGTCATAACGTTTTTGATTTTGGTTCTTACGAAAGCAGCACCTTTACCCGGTTTTACGTGCTGGAACTCTACGATCTGGTATACGTTACCCTCGATTTCCAGGGTAATGCCGTTTCTAAAATCACCTGCTGAAATCATGTGATATTCCTCCTTGAATTTGCGTACTCGCTATTAATCTACTATATTCTATACTAAAAGGCTTCATTTTTCAACTGTTTTTTGGCTTAAACAGGGCTATTCTTGCAATTTAGTCCTGAATCAGGTATAATAATACATCAGGATAAAAGGAAGAATTAAGATCAAAGGAGAGAAAAAGGTGAAGAAAATTCTGGATCTGATCGCAGACGAGATGAAGTCTGCATTTACTGCCTGTGGCTACGACGCGTCCTACGCAAAGGTTGTGTTATCCAACCGCCCGGACTTATGTGAGTACCAGTGCAACGGCGCTATGGCAGCAGCCAAGGCTTATAAAAAGAAACCGATCGACATTGCAAATGAGGTTGTGGAAAAGTTAAACGGCGACGGCATGTTCTCCGAGATCAACGCGGTTATGCCTGGTTTCATCAACATCCGTTTAAATGCTGCTTATCTGGCTGATTTCATGAACGGCATGGCAAAGGAAGAGAAGCTTGGCGTGGAGGAAGAAGGCCACGGTGAGACTATTATCGTGGACTACGGCGGAGCTAACGTGGCGAAACCGCTGCATGTCGGCCATCTGCGTTCTGCTGTAATCGGTGAGAGTGTAAAGCGCATGGGCCGTTACTTAGGCTACAACATGATCGGCGACGTGCATCTTGGCGACTGGGGCCTTCAGATGGGTCTCATCATCGAGGAGCTGCGCGACCGCAAGCCGGATCTGGTTTATTTTGATGAGAACTACACCGGGGAGTATCCATCTGAGCCGCCGTTTACCATCAGCGAGCTGGAAGACATTTACCCGACCGCAAGCGGCAAGTCTAAAGTGGATGAGGCGTTCAAGGAGCGCGCGCAGACTGCAACTTTCAAGCTTCAGAAGGGTTATCCGCCGTTCACTGCTATCTGGAAGCACATCATGAGCGTTTCCCTGGCAGACTTAAAGAGAAACTACGACAATCTGGATGTTCATTTTGAACTCTGGAAAGGCGAGAGCGATGCTGAGGAGTACATTCCGTGGCTGATCCAGGATCTGCAGGACAAGGGTCTGGCATACGAGAGCCAGGGCGCTCTGGTTGTTGATGTGACTGAGCCGACCGACTCCAAGGAACTGCCACCGTGTATCGTGCGCAAGTCCGACGGCGCTGCCCTGTACGCAACCTCCGATCTGGGAACCATCATCCAGCGTGAGAAAGATTTCCAGCCGGTCAAATATGTTTACATTACCGATAAACGCCAGGAACTGCATTTCAAGCAGGTGTTCCGTGTGGCAAAGAAGGCCGGCTATGTAAAACCGGAAACCCCGATGATCCACATCGGCTTCGGTACCATGAACGGCAAGGATGGAAAGCCGTTTAAGACCAGAGAGGGCGGTGTCATGCGTCTGGAGCACCTCATTGCCGATATCGATGAGGCTGTTTACAACCGTATTATGGAAAACCGCAGCATGGATGAGGCTGAGGCAAAGGAGACCGCAAAGATCGTTGGCCTTGCAGCTTTAAAATATGGTGACCTGTCCAATCAGGCAGCGAAGGATTATGTGTTCGATATCGACCGCTTTATCTCCTTCGAGGGCAACACCGGTCCGTACATCCTGTACACCATCGTCCGCATCAAATCCATTCTGGGCAAATATGAGGCACAGAATCCGGGCGCAAAGGCAGAGGCCATCCTTCCGGCAGCCAGCGACGCAGAGAAGGCCCTGATGCTGGAACTGTCCAAGTACAACGATGTGATGGAGAATGCGTTCGCGGAGACCGCGCCGCACAAGATCTGCCAGTATATCTTCGACCTGTCTAACGCTTTCAATAGCTTCTACCACGATACCCGTATCCTGGCAGAGGAAGATAAAGAGCGCCAGGCAAGCTGGATCGCGCTCATTACACTGGTGAAACGCGTACTCGAGGCATGCATCCAGGTACTCGGATTTGAAGCACCTAGTCGTATGTGACGTTACAACAGTGACATGCAGAGGTCGGTGGATTGCGAAGGCAGTGAGCTTGCTCACAGAGCCTTCGGGATTCGCTGGCATCTATAGGGCGAAGCCCGCGCAGCGAGATGCAGCGAAGCGGAATCGAGCTGTGCAAGCATGTCAGACAGATTTCACCAGTATGCGCAAGGAGGCGCTTTTTATGAAGATAACGGAGTCCGCCACCAGCACATTCTGGAAGGGAGAGCAGGGAATCCGCGCCTCCGTCCAGGATGGAGACAGCTTATATAAGGTGAGTTTATATGTCAAGGGTAGTCAGATACGTGACTACTCTTGTTCTTGTGGGAACGGAAATTCCTACAGGGGCATGTGCGCACATGCGAAACTTGTGTGGGAACAATGGAAAAAAGAACAGGAGCAGAATTCAGGCCGTCCGGTCTCCACAGCACAGGAGATCCGCACCATGATCCGGGAGTATACGAACCGGGAAGTGGCGCAGATCATTCAGGATGCGGAGGAGACGGAAATCCGCCTGGTGCCGCGCCTGATATTGAAAAACGGTTCTGTCAGCCTGGAATTTAAGCTTGGACGGGATCGTTTTTATGTTATGAAAGATCTGATGGCGTTTGCGGAGGCCGTTCGCACCGGAGCCAGTGTTTCCTATGGAAAGCAGCTCACATTTCATCACAGCCTGAACGCGTTTGCGGAGGAGGATCGTGAACTTTGTGCCCTCCTTCTGGAGCTGGTGCAGGTTTACCAGGAGCATTTTGAACAGTTTCGGAAGAGTTCATTCGTTACCATGCAGGGACTGCGCACCCTGAATTTGAACCGGGCAAACCGCGACCGCTTCTTTCAGCTCATGGAAGGCCGGGAACTGGATGTGGAGTTTTCTGACGGTACGCACAGCACGGTAAAGGTAAAACAGGAGTGCATGCGTCTGCCGGTGCAGATCTGCCGGGCAGGCCGCGATGGCATTTCTGTTTCGGTAGACCAGGAACTCTTCGGTATTCCCGGAGAGCGCGGCTGGTATGTGGGTAATGACACAAGCCTCATGTGCCTGGATGAGATGGAATCCAGAGAGCTTGGCGTGTTTCTGGAACAGGTGCTGAAAGATAAAAAAAGCCATACGCTGGATATTCAGGACCGCGATATCCCGCTGTTTTATGAGCGGGTGCTGCAGAAAATCCTTCCTTATGCGGAGCTTACTGTGAACGATGTGGACCTGGAGAGTTACCGGCCAAAGGAACTAAAGGCACAGTTCTCGTTCGACAGTACCGGACTGGACGAGATCACCATGAAGCCGATGCTCTCTTATGGGGATTTCTCGTTTTCGCCGCTCAACGACGACAAGGTGCCGCGGATCATCTGCCGTGATGTGCCGGGCGAGTTCCGCATCAGCCAGGCAATCACAAAATATTTCCAGTACCGCGACGGAGAGTCGGAGTATCTGGTCATTCGCAACGATGAGGAGGCACTTTACCGGCTGCTCTCCGAGGGCATGGATGAGTTTATGACGCTTGGCCAGGTCCTGGTTTCGGATGCGGCAAGAAAAATCCGTGTTCTGCCGTCACCACAGGTGAAGGTTGGCGTGCAGACCGCAGGGAGATGGCTGGAACTCAGCGTCGACGCCGAGGGCATGTCGCGGGATGAGCTTCTGGACATTTTGTCCGGCTACGATCCGAAAAAGAAATATTACCGCCTGCGCAGCGGAGAATTTCTGAATGTCGATGAGAATGGAATTATGACGGTGGCACGCATGACGGACAGTCTCGGGATCGGGCGGAACGATCTTTTATCCGGCACAGTGAAAGTTTCGATGTACCGGGCGCTGTATCTGGACAGTGTGCTGAAAGAGGGAACTGGCATTACGTTTTACCGGGATAATCTGTTCCGCGCCGTGGTCCGCGGCATGAAGTCGGTGGAAGACAGCGATTATGCGGTTCCGGCTTCCCTGCAGCAGGTGCTGCGCGGATACCAGAAAAACGGCTACCGCTGGCTGAAAACACTCGATGTAAATGGGTTTGGAGGAATTCTGGCAGACGATATGGGCCTTGGAAAGACGATCCAGGTCATCGCGCTGCTGCAGGCAGAGGCAGAAGAGCACCCGGAGTCCCAGTCGCTGATCGTGTGCCCGGCTTCTCTGGTTTACAACTGGGAGAATGAGCTAAAACGCTTTGCGCCGGATCTCACGGTGCAGACTGTGGCGGGAACGGCACCGGAGCGGGAGGAGATTTTAAAAATCGCGGCGCGGACCGGAGAAGCAGCACCAAACGCAGCTTCGGGGGAAGCGGTTTCAGAACCCGTAGATGCCATTCAACATCCGCAGATCCTCATCACCTCCTACGATTTGTTAAAGCGTGATATTGCTTTTTATGAGCCATTCCAGTTCCGCTTCCAGGTTATCGATGAGGCTCAGTATATCAAAAATCCGCTTACCCAGAGCGCCAAGTCTGTTAAGATGATTCAGTCCCAGACCCGCTTTGCCCTGACTGGCACCCCGATTGAAAACCGGCTGTCTGAGCTCTGGAGCATTTTTGATTATCTGATGCCGGGATTTTTGTTCAGTTATGCGCAGTTTCGCAGGCAGTTTGAGACTCCGATCGCCAAAGACGCGGATCCATATGCATTAAAGAACCTGCGCAGGCTCAGCGGACCGTTTGTGCTTCGCCGCTTAAAGAAGGATGTCTTAAAAGACCTCCCGGATAAACTCGAGACGGTGGTTTATTCCATGGCGGGCGAGGAGCAGAAGCAGCTCTACACCGCGCATGCGCTTGCGTTAAAGGAAGAATTGCAGCAGATGAGCGGTCCGGCATCGGGCGAAGAGCGTCTGCAGGTGCTGGCAGAACTCACAAAGCTGCGTCAGATCTGCTGCGATCCGTCGCTGTGCTTCGACCGCTACAAAGGCGGCTCCGCAAAGCTTGACACCTGCATGGAACTGATTCAGGGCGGCATTGCGGGAGGGCATAAGATCCTTTTGTTCTCCCAGTTCACTTCCATGCTGGAACGGATCGAGAAACGCCTGAAAAAAGAAGAGATCGCGTACCACAAACTGACGGGAGCAACGCCGAAAGAAGAGCGTATCCGCATGGCCGGAGCGTTCCAGACGGACGATACAAAAGTGTTCCTTATTTCCCTGAAAGCCGGCGGAACCGGACTGAATCTTACGGCAGCGGACGTAGTCATCCACTATGATCCGTGGTGGAATGTGGCAGCACAGAACCAGGCGACTGACCGTGCGCACCGCATCGGTCAGGAAAAACAGGTATCGGTGTTCAAACTGATCATGAAGGATACCGTAGAGGAGAATATTTTAAATCTCCAGGAACAGAAACGGGATCTGGCAGACCAGATCATTTCCGGAGAACAGGTATCCATCGGCAGCCTCAGCAAGGAGGAGCTGCTTAAGATTCTGACTCCGCAGTAAAAACTCAGAACAAAATTGGCAAGGGGAAGGAGCATGAAAGATAGAAAACAGAGAACAAATTTTCTATATCGACCGAAATGGAGATTACGCGGGAATTGATGCGGACATTGCCAAGGAAGCCTGCCGGAGAGCAGGATATGAACCGGCCTTTACTGAGGTTGCCTGGGATGAGCGGGATCATTATCTGGAAACCGGAGAGTTCTCCTTTGAAAAGTCTACTACCTCGCCGACCAGGCCATGTATCGGGATAAGAAGAAGTCAAGACGCTAATAAGGTCCGAAGGCGGTCGGCATATTCCCGGAACTTCGGACCTTTAGTGCTTATGATTTAAATTTTTACGAAATTGCCTTATTTTCTTCCGCGTGCAGCTGTTTCTGCGCTGTTGCCAGCATCAGCTTGATACGGTTCAGCTGGTTTACTTCGCTGGCACCCGGATCGTAATCGACGGCAATGATATTTGCCTCCGGATGGGATGCGCGCAGCTCTTTGATGACGCCCTTGCCCACGATGTGGTTCGGCAGGCATCCGAACGGCTGGGTACAGACGATGTTCTTGACACCGCTGTGGATCAGCTCCAGCATCTCACCGGTTAAGAACCAGCCCTCACCGGTCTGGTTGCCCAGGGATACATAGTGCTTTGCCATATCCGCCAGCTCCCAGATACGGGACGGCGGGGTGAAGTTCTTGCTGGCTTCCAGTTCCTTGCGTGCGGTCTTGCGGAAGTACTCCAGTAAGGAGATTCCCAGGTTGCACAGGCGGGCGGTGGAACGCTTTCCGCCGAGGTGGTCTGCCTTGAAGTTGCTGTTGTAGAAGCAGTACAGCAGGAAGTCCATCAGATCCGGCATCACGGCCTCGGCTCCCTCGGATTCCAGCAGATCAACGATGTGGTTGTTGGCCAGCGGGGAGAATTTAACCAGAATCTCGCCGACAATGCCGACTTTCGGCTTCTTCACATCCAGACGCGGCAGCTCATCAAAGTCACGGATAATTCCCTTGATGTTTCGTCCAAACTCCGTCATATTTGCGGAGCGGGTGGAAAGACTCTTCATGCAGCGCTCTTTCCATTTTTCATGCAGCGCGTTCGCGGAGCCCGGAACCTTCTCGTAAGGACGGGTTGCGTAGAGCACGCGCATGAAGATATCGCCGTAAACAACGCCCTGCATGGCCTTGGTGATGAGGCCCGGCGTGAAGGTGAAGCCCGGGTTTGTCTCCATGCCGTTGGCGTTGACGGAGATGACCGGAACCTGCGGCATGCCGGCCTTTTCCAGGGCACGGCGGATAAATCCGATGTAGTTGGAAGCACGGCAGCCGCCGCCGGTCTGGCTCATGAGTACAGCGGTGCGGTTTAAGTCATACTTGCCGGATAACAGCGCATCCATAATCTGGCCGATGACGATCAGGGACGGGTAGCAGGCATCGTTGTTGACGTACTGCAGGCCTACATCCACGGCACTTTTGCTGTCGTTCTTTAACACTTCGATGTTGTAGCCGAAGGCGCGGATGGCCGGTTCGATCAGCTCAAAATGAATCGGGGACATCTGCGGGCAGAGCAGGGTGTAGTCTTTCTTCATTTCCTTGGTGAAGACCACGCGGTTGTAAGCGCTGGATACGACCTTGCGCTCGAAGTGCTTCTGCTGACGCACCTTTAAGGCTGCGATGAGAGAACGGATACGGATTCTTGCCGCACCGAGGTTGTTGACCTCATCGATCTTTAATACGGTATAAATTTTGCCGGAACCGGTCAGGATATCATGTACCTGGTCGGTGGTAACAGCATCCAGGCCGCAGCCGAAGGAGTTTAACTGGATTAAGTCCAGGCACTCGCTGTTCTTCACATAGGTAGCGGCGCGGTATAATCTGGAGTGGTACATCCACTGGTCCGTGACGATGAGCGGGCGCTCGGCGTCTGCCAGATGGGAGATGGAATCCTCGGTGAGGACTGCAAATCCATAGGAGGTGATGAGCTCCGGAATACCGTGGTTGATCTCTGGATCTACATGGTATGGACGGCCGGCCAGCACGATGCCGTGGCGGTCATGCTCCTTTAACCAGGCAATGGTTTCCTCGCCCTTCTTTTCCATGTCGCGGCGGGATGCCAGAAGCTCTTCCCATGCGGCGTGAGCGGCTTTCTGTACTTCTACAGAGGAGATGTTGTATTCCTTACCAAACTCCACGATGAGCTGCTTCGTGAGCACCTCCTCGTTGGTGAAGGCAAAGAACGGATTCATAAAGTGGACATTGAACTCGGTGAGCTCTTCCACGTTGTTTTTGATGTTCTCAGCATAAGAGGTGACCATCGGGCAGTTATAATGGTTGCCTGCCTGCGGGGTCTCATTGCGCTCATACGGGATGCACGGATAGAAGATATCGCGCACGCCCTGACGGATCAGCCAGGAAATGTGGCCGTGTACCAGTTTTGCCGGATAGCACTCCGATTCACTCGGGATGGACTCAATGCCCAGCTCGTAGATTTTTCTGGTGGACTGCGGCGACAGGATCACGCGGAATTTCAGTTCCTTTAAGAACGTAGCCCAGAACGGGAAGTTCTCGTACATGTTTAAGACACGCGGAACGCCGATGGTGCCTCGTACCGCTTCATCTGCCGGAAGCGGCTCGTAGTCGAACATCCGGTGATACTTGTAGTCGAACAGGTTCGGAATCTCTTTCTTGGCTTTTTCTTTTCCGAGGCCGCGCTCACAGCGGTTGCCGCTGATGAACTGGCGTCCGCCGTCAAAACGGTTGATGGTGAGAACGCAATGGTTGGTGCAGCCCTTGCAGCGTGCCATGGAAGTTTCATATTTTAAGGAAAGGATCCGGTCGAGCGGCAGCATGGAAGTGCCCTTTTCCGGATTGCAGCGCTCTCGCGCGATGAGGGCCGCGCCAAAGGCGCCCATGATGCCGGCAATGTCCGGGCGGACTGCCTCACAGCCTGCAATCTTCTCAAAGCTGCGCAGAACCGCGTCGTTGTAGAACGTACCACCCTGAACGACAACGTGTTTGCCCAGGTCGGATGCACTGGTGATCTTGATAACCTTAAACAGCGCGTTCTTGATAACGGAGTAAGCCAGGCCTGCGGAGATATCCGCAACGGTTGCGCCCTCTTTCTGCGCCTGCTTTACGTTGGAGTTCATGAACACGGTGCAGCGGGTGCCAAGGTCGGTCGGGTTCTTCGCAAAGAGCGCTTCCTTCGCGAAGTCGATGACCGAATAGTTTAAGGATTTCGCGAATGTCTCGATGAAGGAACCGCAGCCGGAGGAGCAGGCCTCATTTAACTGCACGCTGTCCACGGTATTATCCTTGATGCGGATGCACTTCATGTCCTGGCCGCCAATGTCCAGGATGCAGTCTACATCCGGCTCAAAGAACGCGGCAGCGTAGTAGTGGGAGATGGTCTCGACCTCGCCCTCATCTAACATCAGGGCGGACTTTAACAGCGCCTCGCCGTAGCCGGTGGAACAGGACCAGGCAATGTGCGCGGTCTCCGGCAGTTTTTCCTTAATCTCGGAAATCGCACGGATGGCAGTTGCGATGGTGCTTCCGTTGTTGTTGTCGTAGAAGCTGTAGAGCAGGCTTCCGTCTTCACCGACCAGGGCTACCTTGGTGGTGGTGGAACCGGCGTCGATTCCCAGGTAACAATTGCCGCTGTAGGTGGATAAGTCTCCTTTTTTTACCTGATGCTGTGCATGACGGGCCTGGAAGGCGTCGTAATCTTCCTGGGACGCAAAGAGCGGGTCCATACGCTTGACCTCAAACTCCATCTTGATGCCGGAGGTGAGGCGGCTGATCATATCGGTTAAGGATACGGTCACTTTTTCATCTGCGTTCATGGCTGCGCCGATGGCAGCAAACAGATGGGAGTGATCCGGCGCTACAATGTGCTCGGCATCCAGATTCAGGGTTCGGATAAAGGCCTTGCGCAGCTCTGGTAAAAAGTGAAGCGGACCGCCAAGGAAAGCCACGGTGCCGCGGATCGGCTTGCCGCAGGCCAGTCCGCTGATGGTCTGGTTCACGACTGCCTGAAAGATGGATGCTGCCAGATCCTCTCTGGTTGCGCCCTCATTGATGAGCGGCTGGATATCGGATTTCGCGAACACGCCGCAGCGGGCCGCGATCGGGTAGATCATCTGGTAGTTTTTGGCGTATTCATTCAGGCCGGATGCATCGGTCTGTAAGAGGGATGCCATCTGGTCGATAAAGGAACCGGTGCCGCCTGCGCAGATGCCGTTCATGCGCTGGTCGATGCCGCCGGTAAAGTAAATGATCTTGGCGTCCTCGCCGCCCAGCTCAATGGCTACATCGGTCTGCGGGGCATAGTCCTGCAGGGCAGTAGCAACGGCTACTACCTCCTGGGTGAAGGGAATGTTTAAGTGTCCGGACAGGGTCAGGCCGCCGGAGCCTGTGATGCTCGGAGAAACATTCATTTCGCCGAGTTTTTCTTTTGCTCTTGATAATAAAAGAGCGAGCGTCTCCTGGATGTTGGCATAGTGGCGCTCGTAGTCGGTGAATAACATATGGTGTTCGCTGTCTAAAACTGCGATTTTAACGGTAGTGGAACCAATATCGATTCCTAATGTATTATTATGTAATAAACTCATCTGATGCGGGGAAAACCCCTGCCTCCTTATCTAAAAAGACACACTTCTTCAGCGTACAGTGGAGAGTTTAACATAAAATGTTCTATATTACAATTTGTCAAGCTGTAAAAAATTAGTTAAGAAAATTGGGAAACTTCTGTCAGAGTTAAAAAAGAACGATCAATAGATTTGACAAACAGGGGCGCAGAATTTATAATAAGGTAGCTGAAACAGGGAAAGGAACCAGAGACGTATGATACGCATATTCAAAACAGAAGATGGCGCGATCCATCAGATAGACGAAGCAGAATCCGGCTGCTGGATTGCACTGACCAATCCCACAGCGACGGAGATTCTGGAGATCGCGGAACGCTACGAGATCGATCCGGATCATGTCCGGGCCTCTCTGGATGAAGAGGAGCGGTCCCGTATTGAACTGGAAGACAGCTACAGCCTGATCCTCGTCGATATCCCTGTGATCGAGGAGCGCAACGAAAAAGACTGGTATGTGACGATCCCTATGGGCATCATCATGGCCGACACCATCATCATCACTGTGTGTCTGGAAGAAACCCCGGTACTGAACGCGTTCATGGACGGAAGAGTCCGTGACTTCTATACTTATATGAAGACTCGCTTCATCCTCCAGATCCTGTATAAGAACGCATCCCTTTACCTGCAGTACCTGCGCATCATTGACAAGAAGAGCGACATCGTAGAAAAAGAACTTTACAAATCTCCGCGAAACCAGGAGCTCATCGAGATTCTGGAGCTGCAGAAGAGCCTTGTGTACTTTACCACTTCCCTGCGTTCCAATGAGGTGGTGCTGGAGAAGCTCTTAAAGAGTGAGAAGATCAAGAAATATCCGGAGGACACCGACCTCCTGGACGATGTCATCATCGAGAACAAGCAGGCAATCGAGATGGCGAACATTTACAGCGGCATTTTAAGCGGAACCATGGATGCCTTTGCTTCAGTTATTTCCAATAACCTGAACATTGTCATGAAGTTTCTGGCAACCATCACCATTGTCATGTCCATTCCGACCATGGTGTCCAGCTTTTACGGCATGAATGTGCTGAGTAGCAGCATGCCGTTCGCGAACAATGCGTACGGATTCGGCATTGTCATTGTGCTGTCCGTGATCCTCACCTGCGTGGTGGCGTGGATTTTTGCGAAACGGAACCTGTTCTGATCCCGTTACAAGAAAGGAATCTGCATGAAATTTTTTACTGATCTCGAACGAAAGTATCAGAAGTATGCCATCCGGAACCTGATGTATTACATCACGATCCTGTATGCGGTGGGCCTGGTGGTATGGCTTCTGGACCCGATGATCTACTACAATTACTTAAGCCTGAATGTGGGCCTGATCCTGCGCGGGCAGATCTGGCGTCTGGTCACCTTCCTGGTGTATCCGCCGGCATTTGGCTCCTGGAGCTTCACCCAGATCTTTTACGGACTGATCGCGTTGTTTCTATATTATAACCTCGGTCAGACGTTAGAGTATGTCTGGGGATCCTTCCGTTTTAACGTATTTTTCTTTATGGGTGTGCTGGCCCAGATCGTGGCTGCGTTTGTGGGCTACTTCGTATTTCGCCAGTACTGGCTGCTTTCTACCGGCTTTTTGAACGCATCCCTGTTCTTTGCCTTCTGCATCATCAACCCGGACGCACAGTTTTACATGTTTTTTGTGCTGCCGGTCAAGGCAAAATGGATTGCCATTGCTGAGGCGGCCGTATACCTTTATGACTTTTTCACGGGAAGCATCAGCGTAAAAGTGGAGCTGGTCCTTTCCATGATTACCATTATTCTGTTTTTCGCCATGACCCGCAACTATAAGCGCTACGCGCCGAAGGAGATCAAGCGCCGCCAGGAGTTCAGACAGCAGATGAAACCGCAGGCGAAGATCGTAGTTCCGGGAAAAACGCGCCACCGCTGCGCGGTATGCGGAAGAACCGAGCTTGACAATCCGGAGCTGGAGTTCCGCTACTGTTCCAAATGCGAGGGCAATTACGAGTATTGTCAGGATCATTTGTACACGCATCAGCATGTCACAAAGGGTTCTGTTCAATAGATTAGATTCATGTTAACAGTTTCATAAAACTATTTTGGAGGACAACACATCAATGAAAAAGACAAAGATCATTTGCACCATGGGACCAAACACCAATGACCGCAACCTGATGAAAGCACTTGCCGAGAACGGCATGGACATCGCGCGTTTCAACTTCTCCCACGGCGACTATGAAGAGCAGAAGTCCCGCCTGGATATGTTAAAGAGCATCCGTGAGGAGCTGGATCTGCCGATCGCAGCACTTCTGGATACCAAGGGACCGGAGATCCGTACCGGCCTGTTAAAGGATGAGAAGAAAGTAACCTTAAAAGAGGGCCAGACCTACACCCTGACCACCCGCGAGATCGTTGGCGACGACCAGATCGGTTTCATCAACTACAGCGGACTTCCGGCTGATGTTGAGGCAGGCAACACCATCCTCATCGACGACGGCCTGATCGAGTTAAAGGTTCAGGAAGTGGTAGACGGCACCGATATCGTCTGCACCGTAGTAAACGGCGGCGAGCTCGGCATGCGCAAGGGCGTAAACGTACCGAACGTAAAGATCAAACTTCCGGCACTGACTGAGAAAGATAAAGCAGATATCCGCTTCGGTATTGAGCAGGGCTTCGATTTCATCGCAGCTTCCTTCGTTCGTACCGCAGACGCTGTCCGCGAGATCCGCGCTATGTTAGACGAGGCTGGCTCCGCAATCCAGATCATCGCGAAGATCGAGAACGCAGAGGGCATCGAGAACCTGGATGACATCATTGAGGCCAGCGACGGCATCATGGTAGCCCGCGGCGACATGGGTGTAGAGATCCCGGCTGAGCAGGTTCCGCACATCCAGAAGACCATCATCCGCAAGTGTAATCTGGCATGTAAGCCGGTTATCACCGCAACCCAGATGCTGGATTCCATGATCCGCAACCCGCGCCCGACCCGTGCAGAGGTAACCGACGTTGCAAACGCAGTTTACGACGGAACCGACGCTGTTATGCTTTCCGGTGAGACCGCTATGGGTAAATATCCGGTAGAGGCATTAAAGATGATGGCTCAGATCTGCGAGACTTCCGAGCAGTACCTGGACTACAACGCATACCGCATGAGAAGAGTTTCCACCGCGAACCGCAAGAACATTTCCAACGCAGTATGCTACTCTTCCGTATCCACCGCTCATGATGTGGAAGCAGATGTCATCATTGCTCCGTCCATCAGCGGATTTACCACCCGCCTGCTGTCCAAGTGGAGACCGAGCACAACGGTAGTTGGCCTGTCCCCGAGCGCAACCGCAGTACGCCAGATGCAGATTTACTGGGGCGTAAAGCCGTTCCAGGCAAGACGCGCAGACTCCACAGATCTTCTGATTGAGTCCTCAGTTGAACTTCTGAAAGAAAAAAACGTAGTCAAGAGCGGAGATGTGGCAGTTGTAACCGCAGGTGTGGTAAGCAAGAATACCCGCCACGAGCCGGCAAGCAGCACCAATATCATGCGTGTGGTAGTTGTTGAGTAATTTTCATAATTTTTCATATTCATAGAAAAAACTGGACAAAGAAGTCTGATATAGGTTACAATCAGTTTGATTGCGGCCTGATCAGGCTTCTTTGTTTTATTTTGTATATTGAGGAAACGCCATTGGCGGATCCGTTGATTTTAGAGAGGAGATACCATGGAGAAGAAACCATTCGTAACCAAAGCACAGTTAGAGGAGATCACAAAGACCTATCCGACACCGTTTCATCTGTACGATGAAAAAGGAATCCGTGAGAACGCGAAGCGTTTAAAAGAGGCGTTTTCCTGGAACAAGGGATATAAGGAGTATTTTGCGGTAAAGGCAACTCCGAACCCATATATTCTGAAAATCCTGCAGGAGTACGGCTGCGGAACTGACTGTTCTTCCGCAACGGAGCTGATGATGTCCGATGCAACCGGTTTTTCCGGCCATGATATCATGTTCTCCTCCAACGACACCCCGCCGGAAGAGTTCAAGCTGGCAAACGACCTGGGTGCCATCATCAACCTGGATGACATCACCCACATTGAGTGTGTGGAGAAGATGCTGGGCGGCATTCCGAAAACCATCAGCTGCCGCTATAATCCGGGTGGACTGTTCAAGATCAGCAACGACATTATGGACAACCCGGGCGATGCAAAATATGGCATGACCACCGAGCAGATGTTTGAGGCCTACAAGATCCTGAAGGAAAAGGGTGCGGAGAACTTCGGTATGCACGCATTCCTCGCAAGCAATACGGTAACCAACGAGTATTATCCGATGCTGGCAAAGGTTCTGTTTGAGCTGGCTGTTAAGCTGAAAGAGGAGACCGGTGCGCACATTACCTTCATTAACCTGTCCGGCGGAATTGGAATCCCGTATCGCCCGGAGCAGGAGCCGAACGATATTCTGGCAATCGGCGAGGGCGTGCGCAAGGTATACGAGGAAGTTCTGGTACCGGCAGGCATGGGCGATGTAGCGATCTATACCGAGCTTGGCCGTTTCATGCTGGGACCTTACGGCTGCCTGGTAACCAAGGCAATTCATGAGAAACACACCCACAAAGAGTATATCGGTGTGGATGCCTGCGCTGTTAACCTCATGCGCCCGGCAATGTACGGTGCTTACCATCATATTACCGTAGCCGGAAAAGAGGATGCTCTGTGCGACCACAAGTATGATATCACTGGTTCCCTTTGTGAGAACAACGATAAATTCGCGATCGACCGCATGCTTCCGGAGATTGATATGGGTGATCTGTTAGTTATTCATGATACCGGAGCGCATGGATTTGCAATGGGTTATAACTACAACGGAAAACTGAAATCCGCAGAACTGTTATTAAAAGAAGACGGTTCCGTTCAGATGATCCGCCGTGCGGAGACCGCGAAGGATTACTTCGCAACACTGGATATCTGCCCGATGATGGAAAAATATCTGAAATAAAACAAGCTGCGGAATAAAAAACATGTCCAATTATGGATAATATACAGAAGCCGGACAAACTGATTTAATAGAGTGAAAGACTTAAGAATCAGGGGTGACGGACATGATAAATTACGATCCGCTGTGGGAAACCATGAAAACCCGTGGCATTTCCCAGTACCGGCTGATCAAAAATTATAGTGTCAGTTCCGGCCAGATCAACCGTTTGAAGAAGAATGCATATGTATCGACGCATACGATCGAGGCATTATGCCAGATCTTAAACTGCAGGGTGGAGGACATCATGCAGTATGTGCCGGACGTTGCGAACCTTACAATAGAACAGGAAAATTCCGACTGAGGGCTGCCGCAAAATGCTGCCAGAAACATTTCCATAGCGTTGTTCGCTGGGGGAAAGGTTTGGGCAAGCATTTTACGGCAGTTTTTTTCTTGAATTCGCCGGATGACAGGCGTATGATAGAGAAAAAAGAATGGGGCAGGAGGAGGTACATGCGATGAAACCGTTAAGTGAATTTCCAAGGATCCACCTGGGGGTGTTTCCGACGCCGCTGCAGCGCCTGGACAACATCAGCAGCTATTTAAACACAAATGTATGGATCAAGCGCGATGATATGACAGGGGTAGCGCTTGGCGGAAACAAGGTCCGCAAGCTGGAGTTTCTTCTGGCGGACGCAAAAAAGCAGGGGGCTGAGATCGTGTTTACGACTGGCGGGGCACAGTCAAACCACGCGATGCTGACGGCAGCGTGCGCGCTGAAACTTGGCATGAAGCCAATCATCATCCTGCAGAAGCACGGCGTTCTGGAGCGGAAAGGCAATCTTCTTCTGGAATACCTGATGGGGACCGATGTACGTTTCCTGGATACAACCAGCTACGACGACATTTATGAGGAGATGGACCGCATTGGCAGGGCATCCGGAAAGCCGTATTACAAGATTCCGGTTGGCGGTTCGAATGGGCTTGGTGGTCTTGGCTATGTGGAGTGCGCGCGGGAAATCGCGGAAGCACATATTCCATTCCAGCACATTGTGTGCGCTTCGGGCGGAGGCGGCACCTACGCTGGGCTGGTACTTGGGGCAAAGATTTTTATGCCGGAAACAAAGGTGACGGGCATCGGCGTGCGCCCGGCAGATTTTGAGGCGAGCGTAAATCAGGTCATCGGGGAGATGGAAGCGCTTCTGGAGCTGCCTCAGGAGAACGAAGAGCTTTTTATCCGGGATATGACAGGTCCTGGCTATGCGGTTCCGTCGAAAGAGGGCAACGCGGCGATTGCCCTTATGGCACGAAAGGAAGGTCTGTTCCTGGATCCGGTATACAGCGGCAAGGCTTTTGCCGGCCTGCTTGCCATGGCAGAGGAGGGGGCGTTTACGCCGGAGGACAATGTCCTGTTCGTCCACACGGGCGGTGCGGGCGGCCTGTTTGCTGTGGATGTAAACCTGGACTGATCCGCTTCGGACATTTACTTTTTTTTCTTCCTATGTTATAGTAGACAGGAATGAGAAAACGAAATACGTTTCCGCGTATTTTCTAAGGAGGATATATTGTTATGAAATTAGGTATCGTGGGTCTGCCGAACGTCGGCAAGAGTACCCTGTTCAACTCTCTGACCAAGGCTGGCGCAGAGTCTGCAAACTATCCGTTCTGTACCATCGACCCGAACGTGGGTGTGGTTGCTGTTCCGGATAACCGTTTAAAACTTCTGGGAGATCTTTATCATTCTAAGAAAGTAACCCCGGCTGTTATTGAATTTGTAGATATCGCAGGCCTGGTAAAAGGCGCGTCCAAGGGTGAGGGCCTGGGAAACCAGTTCCTGGCAAACATCCGTGAAGTTGACGCAATCGTTCATGTGGTGCGCTGCTTCGAGGACCCGAACGTCATCCATGTAGAGGGCAGCGTAGATCCGATCCGCGACATCGAGACCATCAACCTGGAGCTGATCTTCTCTGATATCGAGATCCTGGAGCGCCGCATCGCAAAGACTTCCAAGTCCGCGTTCAACGACAAATCCCTCGCAAAAGAGGTTGAGGTCTTAAAAGAGCTGAAAGTCATTCTGGAGGATGGAAAACTGGCTTCCACCTACGAGAATGACGATGAGGATATTATGGCATTCGTCAATTCCTTAAATCTTCTGACCTGCAAGCCGGTTATTTTTGCCGCAAACGTAGGAGAGGACGACCTGGCAGACGACGGCGCATCTAACCCGCACGTTGCAGCAGTCCGCAAGTACGCAGCAGAGAACAACTGCGAAGTATTCGTGATCAGTGCTCAGATTGAGCAGGAAATCGCAGAGCTGGATGATGACGAAAAGCAGGAGTATTTGGAGGCACTTGGCCTGACCGAGTCCGGCCTGGACAAGCTGATCGCAGCAAGCTACCGTCTCCTGGGCCTCATCAGTTATCTGACTTCCGGTGAGGACGAGACCCGTGCATGGACCATTAAGGTCGGAACCAAGGCTCCGCAGGCAGCAGGCAAGATCCACTCTGACTTTGAGCGCGGCTTCATTCGTGCTGAGGTTGTAAACTACCAGGATCTGTTAGACTGCGGTACTTACGCAAAGGCGAAAGAGAAAGGCCTGGTTGGTCTGGAAGGAAAAGATTACGTGGTCAAAGACGGCGATGTGATTCTGTTCCGTTTCAACGTATAAAACAGCAGATTAAAAAGATACAGAAAATGCCGGTCGGGATACGCAGACAAGCGTAGGCCAGGCCGGCATTTTGTGTTCCATAGGACGCAATTTCCTATGTGAAAAAGAATCCGGCTTGCCGGATTCTCGCGCCGAGGCGCGGTTGCTTCGGCAACCATCTACCATTGCGCCGAGTGCGCATCCCTGCGGAGCATTTTTGTATGATAGGACGCAATTTTCTATCATACAAAAATGCTCCGGTTCCTCACACCCAGGAACCGAAGCTTTTTATGATTATTTATAATATTCCAGTCTTATGATTAAGCCATTGCGCTTACAGCTTTAGAGAGGCGGGAAACCTTTCTGGAAGCAGTATTCTTGTGGTATACACCCTTGGTGCAAGCCTTATCGATCTCGGAAATAGCAGCAACTAAAGCGGTCTGTGCAGC
>CAKRRJ010000027.1 GCA_934394615.1 uncultured Lachnospiraceae bacterium | reverse complement strand
TGCGCACTCGGCGCAGGGGTAGATGGTTGCCGAAGCAACCGCGCCTCGGCGCGAGAATGTGCCAAGGCACATTCTTTCTTGGCAGTGAACGGTAATGTTTACACCACTTTTACACCAGATTTATAAAATCCCAGTATACTTTTTTCAAAAAGGATGATACAATACAGTTCATCACCTAATGCAGAAGGCACTACGAATTACACCAGAATTTATTACTGAAACAGAACAGACTTTATATGGGTAAGAAAAACGCCAGGTTCGCAAATCAGCTGACCCTGGCGTTTCTTCATGTGGGCTGGTTTAAACAGATTAATGACACTTTTGGCCATTCGGTTGGCGATACGACACTTCGCAGCATTGCGCGTATCCTGCAAAAGACTTATAGAGTAGAGGTAAGGAAAAGCAAAGCGGGCAGTGCCGGACGATGGCACTGCCCGTTTCGTTTCAGAAAATGTTGAAATTGTTTCCTGTTAACACAGCGTGATCTGGTATTTTTTCATCCAGTAGTTGATCTGGATGACATAGGCGAGCATCTGTGGTGCGGCCATAAGCTGTCCGTACCACGGTTTTCCGTAATCGGAAGGAGCTTTCAGGAAAGCCTCGACCTTTTGTTTATCCAGAAACGTAAGGACGGGCGCATGGCTGTCGTCTAAAATTTCCCGGACACGTTCTATGAGCAGTGCCTCGTAGGCGGTGTCGTAGGTCTTGGGATAAGGCGATTTGCGCCGCCACAGGATCTCAGCAGGGAGCAGGCCGTTTCCGCTCTGCCGGAGCAGGTATTTCGCGGTGCCATTCTTCGCTTTGATCTCCCACGGAACATTCCAGAGATATTCAACGATCCGGTGGTCGGCAAACGGTACACGCGCTTCCAGGCCGGAGTGCATGCTGGTGCGGTCCATCCGGTTTAGCAGTGTCTGCATGAACCAGCGCAGGTTCAGCCAGGAAATCTCACGCCGTCTGGCTTCTTCCGGGGAATCTTCGGCACAGCGCGGCGTTTCGGCAATAGACTGTTCGTAAGCAGCAGACACATAGGCATCCATGGCAAGATCCGCGGTCAGATCATCGGAGAGCAGGACTTTTCGTGCTTCCAGATCCATGGTCCACGGGAAGGTATGTGCGTCGAAACATTCCTGTTTATGGAACCAGGGATATCCGCCAAAGATTTCATCGGCGCATTCGCCGGTCAGCGTGACTTTGTGGGTGCGGCTGACCAGGGAGCAGAAGTAGAGCATGGAAGAGTCCACATCTGCCATGGCTGGCAGGTCGTGAGCATCTACTGAGTCATAGAGCAGGTCGGCCTGGGACAGATTGTCGCATTCCAGGTAATGGTGGTCGGATTGCAGAAATTTTACCATGATGTCCACATACGGGCGGTCACGCGAGGGCTGAAACGCGTTGGCGGTGAAGAAGCGGTCGTTGTCTTTAAAGTCAAACGAAAAGGTGGTGAGCTGGCGGTTTTTCTTTCGGAGTTCTGCCGCGCAGATGGCGGAGACAAGGCTGCTGTCCACCCCACCGGACAGGAAAGTACAGATGGGTACATCGGAGATGAGCTGTCTGCGGACGGCATCCTGCACAAGGAAGGCAGTTTTTTCCACGGTTTCTTTTTCACTGTCCGTATGCGGATGGCTTGCGAGCTGCCAGTAGCGGACGGTGTTCTGATCGCTGCCGCTGCATGCGAGGTAAGTTCCGGGGAGTATCTCGTGAATGTTTTCAAACACACCGCATCCGGGGCTTCGTGCCGGGCCAAGGCTGAATATTTCGTTAAGTCCGCGTTTCCCAAGTTTTGGTGTTACGCCAGGAAAGGCAAACAGCCCTTTGATCTCGGAAGAAAAGATGAGCTGGTCGTCCCAGATGGTCCAGAACAGTGGTTTTACGCCCATCCGGTCGCGGAACAAAAACAGGCAGTCACGCACCGGATCCATGATGGCAAAAGCGAAAATGCCGTTCATCTTCGATACAAAATCCGGCCCATATTCCATGTATCCGGCCAGGATGATCTCCGTGTCACAGGTTGTGGAAAACACGCAGCCCTTTTCAAGAAGATCGTGTTTTAATTCCGCGGAATTGTAGAGTTCTCCGTTGTAGGCAATCCCAAATGTCTGCCCGTTCACGGTTCGGAGCATAGGCTGCCCGCCGCCGCATGGGTCGATCACGGAGAGACGGGTGTGGGCGAGACCAAAATGCGGGGCCAGAAAAATACCTGACCCGTCCGGCCCGCGGTGCTTCTGGACAAGATGCATCTGTTCAAGAATAGAGCGGTAACGGACCTTTTCTTTCAGGTAATCCAAATGATTCTGGTAAAATCCGGCGATTCCACACATGAATCAAAACCTCCTTTACAAGACTACATCAGGAAACAGGCCACGGCAAAGGTGCAGGCAAAGCCAATGAATACCGGAAGCATGTTTTTTCGTGCCAGTTCGATGGGGCTTACATTGCAGATGGCGGCAACCGGGATCAGTCCCCAGGGAACCACGGTACCTCCGCCGATAAAAATGGCGCTGATCTGTCCGAGTGCCGCAAGGATCGGGATGGAGGAAGCGGTTGCTGTGCCAAACGTATGAGCAAGCGCGCCGGTGAGCGGAAGGCCGGAGAAGCCGGAACCGTCAAGTCCGGTCAGTCCGCCGATGATGAGCTGGAGAAACGCGGTCATGTAGCGGTTTAAAGGAGCATGGGCTGCGAGCCACAGAGCCCAGTCATTTAAAATCCCGCGCTCAAATGAGTCTCCCAGGATCTGGCTGATGCCGTCTCCGCCCAGAAAGAAAAACGCGCCGATCACAATGACCGGGGCAAAAATGCGGATCGCGAACAGAAAGCCGTCGGTGAGGTATTCTGTCACCTTTTCCAGGGAGCCGGAGCGAAATTCCAAAACAGCGCCCAGACACATGAGAAGAACGGCTGTTCCGGCTACCAGGCTGGTTGCGTCCCCACCTTTCAGATTCAGGATAAGCATGAGAATAATGTCAGAGAGAAAGGCAAGCGGCGTGAAAATGGCAAGGAATACAGCCTGGCGGGAAACGCTTCGTTCGCGGAGGGTGCCAGATTCCGGATTCTGCTGTCTGGATGTACTGGAAACGGAACCGGAATGTGCATCCGGACGGGAGTTGTTTTGAGCCCCGTTCTGCGCAGCACGGATACCGGACTTTTCTGCGATGGCATGGCGGTTTAAGAGAAATGCCGCAAGGACCGTGCCAAGCCCCATGGTCAGAAACAACGGACGCCCGTTTGAGAGAATGTCAGATGCGGAGATTCCGGCTGCCCGTGCGGAGATGGCTGGAGCCCCCTGGATCACGGCATCGTAACTAAGCGCAAATCCGTGTCCCGCCAGGTTCATGGCCATGGCGGCAAGGAGCGGTGATAAGCCGGAGTGGACCGCGATCGGCAGGATAATGGCACCGACCAGGGCAACCGACGGAGATGGCCAGAGAAACAGGGAAAACACGAACATGGTGAGTCCCAGCAGCCACCAGGATACAGACGGGGTGCGCATCACGCGGGACATGGGGCGCATGAGGAGCGCGTCACTTCCAAGGTCGCTGAGACACTTGGAAAAGGCAGTGACAAGGGCGATGGTTGCGATGACCTCCATAAACTGGCTGATGGCATAAATCACGGAAGTAAAAACGGCCTGAATGCCGCCGGTAATGCTGTGTTGTCCGGCTGCGCCGATGGCAAACAGAAAAGCAATGCAGACGATTGGCGTATCTTTCCGGAGAATCATAGTAAAAAAGACTGCGATGACACCGGCGAGGAACAGCCAGTGCACCGGTGTCAGGACGACGAATGCTTCGGGCATGGGAAGAACTCCTGTCAGGTTCAGTTATGAGCAGTTTATGCATAAAGAAATCAGCCGGTGCTTTCTGACAGACTACAAGGCCAGCCGGCAAAATCCGTTGCTGTTTACGCAACGCGTGAACAATAATGAAAAAACACAAGACGGAGGTTGCAATCAGCGGGGAATATCCGTATAATAGGGAGAAATGTGAAACACAAGAAACCAGTCGCAGATTCAGACAGAAATGAGGACAGACATGAAAAATCTAATCGTAGGACAGTCTGGCGGTCCGACCGCTGTGATCAACGCAAGCCTTTACGGTGTGGTAAAGGAGGCCCTGAAAACACCGGAAATCGGTCATGTATACGGCATGATCAATGGCATTGAGGGCATGTTAAAGGATCACTATATGGATCTTGGAGAAACGCTCTCAGAGGAAGATCTGGAGCTTTTAAAGCTGACTCCGGCTGCCTATCTTGGCTCCTGCCGCTACAAACTTCCGGAGAGCCTTACGGATGCGTTTTATGAGACTATTTTCGAAAAGTTCCGCCAGCTTGACATTGGCTATTTTTTTTACATCGGCGGCAATGATTCCATGGATACGGTGAGCAAGCTTTCCCGCTATGCGGCGCACCACGGGAGCAGCATCCGGTTCATCGGTATTCCAAAGACCATCGACAACGACCTGATCCAGACCGACCATACCCCTGGATACGCAAGCGCGGCAAAGTATGTGGCTTCGTCGGTGCGTGAGATCGCGCTCGACGCGTCCGTCTACCAGCAGAAGTCAGTCACGATTGTGGAGCTGATGGGACGCCACGCCGGATGGCTCACAGCAGCCAGTGTGCTGGCGCGCAAATTTGAGGGCGATAACCCGGTGCTGATTTACCTGCCAGAGGCAGATTTTGAGCTGGAGCAGTTCGCAAACGACTTAAAGGCGGCGCTCGCGAAGCGAAACAGCGTGGTTGTGTGCGTATCGGAGGGAATTTCCGACGCGTCCGGCACCTTTATCTGTGAATACGGAGATGAGGCCATGGTCGATAACTTCGGCCATAAAATGCTGACCGGCTGCGGCAAAGTCCTTGAGAACTTTATCCGCCACCGTTTCGGCATAAAGGTGCGTTCGGTGGAGCTGAATGTAAACCAGCGCTGCAGCGGCATGCTGGCATCGGAGACCGATATCACAGAGGCGGCGCTTGCCGGAAGTGAGGGTGTGCGCGCGGCAGTGAGCGGGGAAACCGGAAAAATGGTGGCGTTTGTCCGCAAAGAAGAGACACCGTACCGGATGGAATGCAGCCTCGTAGACGTGAATGAGGTCTGCAATCAGGAGAAAAAAGTTCCTCTGGAGTGGATCACCGGGAATGGAAGCGATGTGGGACAGGCATTCATCGACTATGCGCTGCCGCTCATTCAGGGAGAACCGAAACGCCCAATGGAGCATGGCATCCCGAAGTATTTATACCGGAAAGACTGAGAAAAACTGGATTTCCAGTATAAATGATTTGCAAAATACGGAGAAATGTTATATACTTATCAGGAATATGCACGGAGATATTTCGTGCGCACAGGATTAAAGAAAAAGGAAGGATACACAAATATGGCAACCTTATTAGAAAACTGGAGAAACCTTGCCTACGGCAATGGTCTGGATGATAAACAGAGAGAGCAGCTGTGGACCGGTTATTTCACCATCGAGAAAGGCATCTACGAGCAGATCTTAAGCAACCCGGCAGAAGTAATCACCGGAACCGTAAAAGAACTGGCTGACAAGTATCAGACCGAGGTTCTGATCATGACCGGTTTCCTGGACGGCATCAACGAGAGCTTAAAGGGTTACGAGAACCCGATCGAGACCATGGACGAGAATACCCAGGTTAAGATCGAGATCGATCCGGAGAAGCTGTACTACAACATGGTAGAGGCAAAGGCAGAGTGGCTGTACACTCTTCCGCAGTGGGATGCCATCTTAAGCGAGGAGAAGAAAAAAGAACTGTACAAGCAGCAGAAAGCTTCCGGAACCATCCGTAAGGCAAAGAAAATTTTCCCGAACGATCCGTGTCCGTGTGGAAGCGGCAAGAAGTACAAAAAATGCTGCGGTAAGAACGCATAAGGAAACGATGAACGGTAAGCAGGAGTGTCTTTTGGACGTTCCTGCTTTTCTTTCCTGTAAGAATATTTCACATAGGAGGCTTAGAACGTGGAAGCATACACAGGTTTTGCGTCCGTGTACGATCTGTTCATGGATAACATCCCATACAAAGACTGGAGCGTTTATGTGACCGGGCTTTTGCATGAGTACGGTGTAGATGACGGCCTGGTCCTGGATCTTGGCTGCGGTACCGGAAAGCTCACAAGGCTTCTGGCGGACGAAGGCTACGACATGATCGGTGTGGATCTCTCAGAGGAAATGCTGGAGGTAGCACTGGAACATGAGATGGAGGAGCCGCGGCAGATCCTTTACCTGCAGCAGGACATGCGCGAGTTTGAGCTTTACGGCACTGTGCGCGCCATTGTCAGCATCTGTGATTCCATGAATTATCTCATGGAATACGAGGACCTGGTGCAGGTGTTAAAGCTGGCGAACAACTATCTCGACCCGAAAGGCGTTTTCCTCTTCGATATGAATACCGTGTACAAGTACCGGGAACAGCTCGGAGAGCAGACCATAGCAGAAAACCGCGAGGAGAGCAGCTTCATCTGGGAGAACTACTTCGATGAGGACGAGATGGTAAACGAGTACGACCTGACCCTGTTCATCCGGGAGGAGGACGGGCGTTACGCGAAATATGAGGAGACCCATTATCAGAGAGCATTTGAGATCGGCGAGGTAAAAGCAGCCATCCGGGAGGCAGGCATGGAGCTTGTAGCTGTCTATGATGCCTTTACCAGACAGGCACCAAAGGCAGACAGTGACCGCGTCTATTTTGTTGTGCGTGAGTGCGGCAAGGAAGAAGCGGTCTGAAACACCACGCGCGGCCAGAAAACGGAAATGGCTGCGTACCGACAGAACAAAAGGAGGAACGACAGTATGTCAGACTATATTATCAGAGCAACTGCGGCAGAGGGGCAGATCCGTGCTTTTGCCGCAACGACAAGAGCATTGACGGAGTTTGCGCGTCAGGCGCATAACACCAGCCCGGTAGCCACGGCAGCGCTGGGCCGCCTTTTAACAGCTGGCGCCATGATGGGCGTCATGATGAAGGGCGCGGACGATATTCTCACCATTAAGATCGAGGGCGACGGACCGATCGGAGGCCTGACCGTAACAGCCGATTCCAAAGGCGATGTCAAAGGTTATGTATACAATCCGGAGGTTATGCTTCCGCCGAACGAGAAAGGAAAGCTGGATGTAGGCGGCGCGCTTGGAATCGGTGTTCTGAGTGTCATTAAGGACATCGGCTTAAAAGAGCCGTATGTCGGCCAGACCATTCTGGTGACCAGCGAGATCGCGGAAGACCTGACCTACTACTTCGCGACATCTGAACAGACCCCGTCCAGCGTGGCACTCGGTGTGCTGATGAACAAGGACAACACCGTCCGCCAGGCAGGCGGCTTTATCTTACAGCTGCTTCCGGGCGCTTCCGAGGAAGTCATCTCCACCCTGGAGAACCGCTTAAAAGAGATTACCTCCATTACTTCCCTGCTCGACGCAGGAAACACTCCGGAGATGATCCTGGAGCACATTCTGGGCGATTTCGGCCTGGAGATTCTCGATAAACTTCCGACTCAGTTCGCATGCAACTGCTCCAGAGAGCGCATCGAAAAGGCGCTCATCAGCATCGGCAGAAAAGAGCTGCAGGAGATGATCGACGAGGGCAAGACCATTGAGATGAACTGCCATTTCTGCAATAAGCATTATCCGGTAACGGTAGAAGAGCTGAAGGAACTGCTGGAGAAGGCAGTCCGCTGAGATTACAAACAGATTTAGGAGGTTGAGACGGATGAAGCACAAAGCGTGGCATCATTTTCTTACGATCACACAGCACAAGCTGCTGGTGATGCAGAACTGCTTCCGCGTAGGACTTTTCAAACAGGGATTGCTTCACGATCTTTCCAAATACAGTCCGGCAGAATTTCTGACAGGCGTTCATTACTACCAGGGCGACCGGAGTCCCAACGCGGCGGAGCGCGATGAGAAAGGTTATTCTTCGGCCTGGCTTCACCACAAGGGCCGGAACAAGCATCATTTTGAATACTGGATCGATTTTTCCAAGACAAGCCAGGGGATTGCGGGAGCAAAGATGCCGGTCAATTATCTGGTGGAAATGGTCATGGACCGGATTGCGGCATGCAAGGTATACCGCGGAAAAGATTACACCGATGCATCTGCATGGGAGTATTATCAGAGAGAACGCCCTTATCTGGACAGTGCCATGCACCCGGAGACAAGGGCGGAGCTGGAAAAGATCCTTATGATGTTAAAACTGCGCGGGGAGAAGACGACATTCGCTTATCTGCGCAAACTTTTAAAAAAAGGAAATTACTAGAACGGGTCAGTCATGGAAAATGTCTGCGGGGTAATGGTAGACTTCTGCATAGGATTCCAGTGCTTCCGTGGAGTCGGTACCGGCTGGAATGAGACCGGTGCAGTCTGTAACAGAGGCGGCGCGGACATCCAGCGTGTTCGGGTCATCTGTCCCGTAGGGATCCTGCTTGTCAGGCGGTGTGTCTGCTGTTTTTTCAGAATCAGCGGACGCGCCGCCTGCTTTTTGCCGTTCCCGCACGGTTTCCAGGTTTTGCAGGATAAAATCGTTCTTCATGGGCGTGATACCTCCTTTAGGGACAGTATGCGCGGAAGAAGAGGGATTCATACATGATTGCCTATGAAACAAAGAGACTGCTGCAAAGCTGGACCAGATATGATCTGGATCCAATTTTGCAGCAGTCTCTTTCTAACTGGAATAGTTATGTATTAGTTGGAACCGCCAACTACGATTACGTTCTGCTTGCCGCCGTTTTCGTCTTCAGAAGCCGGGGTGTCCTGCGTGGTGGACTGGCCGTTCTGCTGTGCGTTATTGTCATCAGAGCCGGTTGTGTGGGACGGAATTCCAGACAGGGTGGTGGTGCAGGTTCCGTCTGCGTTGAAGGTGTAGCTTACGCCGCTGATGGTCTTGGTGGTACCAGCTACCATAACGCCGTTGGACGGATCAAAGTAGTAGGTTGCGCCATTTACATTGTGGAAGCCGGTCTGCATCTTGCCGTCTTCGCCAAAGAGGTACCAGTTTCCGTCGACCGGCATAGCAACATTCAGCATGCACTTTCCGGAAGCCGGATCGAAGTAATATTTGGAACCGCTGATAGTCTTCCAGCCGGTGCCGAGGGAACCGTCCTCGCTCATATAATAGTAGCTGCCATCCAGGTTCAGCCAGCCGATTACCAGGGTACCATCGGACTGTCCGTAGTAATATTTGTCGGATGCGGTGTCGTGGATCAGGCCGGTCTGCATAACGCCGTTTGCGCCGAAGTAGTATAACTTATCGTTGATCTTCTTTAAGCCGACAGACATAACGCCGGTGGAGAGATCCATGTAGTAGTAGCCGTCGTTTGTCTGGATCCAGCCCTTATGCAGGGTGCCATCGGTATCATAGTAAACATAGGAGCTTCCGTTCTGGATCCAGCCGGTAGCTGCCAGGGAAGTGATTCCGGTAGCAAGAGTAACAGTTCCTAAAACACCTGCAGTCACAGCTGCAGCAAGATAACGCTTTATTTTCATAATAAAAAGGTCCTTTCTTTTGTTCCTGTGTCTGATTTTGCTTTTTCATAGCAAGTATAACCTTGTAAAAACAGGGATTCAAGTAGTTTCATTTATTATTCAGAAAAATGTAAGATAAAAATGCCGCAGGATTTCGAAAAGGTCCTGCGGCAAAGCATATCGGAATTAATTGTGTTTCTCCTGATACTCCAGGGAAGCGGAGATAAAGCCTTTGAACAGCGGATGCGGGCGGTTCGGTCTGGACTTTAATTCCGGATGGGCCTGGGTGGCTACAAACCACGGATGGTCCGGAAGCTCGATCATCTCGACGATGCGTCCGTCCGGGGAAATACCGGAGAGCATCATGCCGTTGTCCTGAAGAACGGTGCGGTAGTCGTTGTTGACTTCGTAGCGGTGACGGTGGCGCTCATGGATGGTTTCTGTGCCATACAGGGCGTAAGCCTTGGAATCTTTATTCAGGACGCACGGATAAGAACCAAGCCGTAAGGTTCCGCCAATGTCCTCAATGCCGTCCTGGTCTGGCATCAGATGGATGACCGGATGTGCGGTGGACGGATCCAGCTCTGCGCTGTGCGCGTCGGAGTAGCCGACGACATCGCGCGCGAACTCTACGATGGAAAGCTGCATGCCAAGGCACAGGCCAAGGAACGGAATCTGGTTCTCACGCGCGTATTTGATGGCCTGGATCTTGCCCTCGATGCCGCGGGAGCCGAAGCCGCCCGGTACTAAAATACCGCTGACATCGCCGAGAAGCTCACCGACATTCTCCGGGGTTACGGTCTCAGAGTCAATCCACTTGATGTTGACGCTGGCACGATTTGCGACGCCGCCGTGCTTTAAGGATTCAACTACGGAAATATAAGCATCGTGCAGCTGGATGTATTTGCCGACCAGGGCAACAGTCACTTCTTTTTCCGGATGCTTCCAGGCGTCGATCATAGCACGCCACTCATCCAGATCCGGCTCCGGGCACGGAAGATTTAAGCACTGGCAGGCAACCTCGGCCAGATGCTCTTCTTCCATGGCGAGCGGTGCCTCATAGAGGACTTCCACATCCAGGTTCTGAAGTACATGGGTCTTCGGAACGTTACAGAAGAGGGCAATCTTGCTGCGCAGGCCGTCATCTAACGGATGTTCGCTGCGGCAGACCAGAATGTCCGGCCAGATTCCCATTGCCTGCAGGTCTTTTACGCTGGCCTGGGTCGGTTTGGTCTTTAACTCACCGGATGCCTTTAAATAAGGAATCAGGGTAACGTGAATGAGGATGGCATTTTCGTGACCGACCTCATGCTGGAACTGGCGGATCGCCTCAAGGAACGGCTGGCTCTCGATATCGCCGACGGTTCCGCCCACCTCGATGATGGCGATTTCGGTGTCAGTGGTGGAGTAGTTGCGGTGGAAACGGCTCTTGATCTCGTTGGTGATGTGCGGGATGACCTGGACGGTTCCTCCGCCGAAGTCGCCGCGGCGCTCTTTCTGGAGTACGCTCCAGTATACTTTACCGGTGGTGACATTGGAGTTCTTGGTCAGGCTCTCATCAATGAAACGCTCATAATGTCCTAAGTCCAGATCGGTCTCAGCGCCGTCGTCGGTAACGAATACCTCGCCGTGCTGAACCGGGTTCATGGTACCCGGATCGATGTTGATATACGGGTCAAATTTCTGCATGGTGACTTTGTAGCCGCGTGCTTTTAACAGACGGCCCAGGGATGCTGCGGTGATACCTTTACCGAGACCGGAAACAACGCCTCCGGTGACGAAAACATACTTTACAGGCATGGTAAAACCTCCTTGTGTTGTGTAATGTGGGGTGAGTAATTGGGTAGGCATTTTCTGAACTGAAAATGCCGTACGATACAGTGGTGGCAGCAGATTTTGCCGATTTGGAATGCGAAGCATCGGCAAAATCGTTGCAGTTCGTGCAACGCATGAACTGTAACGAAAAAATAACGGAACCATTATACAGCGGTGTTATTCCAAAATCCAGATGTTTTTTCAAAACTTTATTTTTTTAAGTGGAGTTGCCTTGATTTCTAGGAAAACTGCCTTTATAATGGTTCGTAAATGCAAAAAACAGGAGACAAGACCTTTTATGGATAATCAGCAGAACAACCCGTCGCCGAACGGCGAAAACGGGAACAATGGAAAATTCCCGAAAAACCAGCTCCTCATTGTCCTGATCGCGGCCTTCATTACCTTTGCGATCGCGGGATTCATGAGAAGCTATATGGCTGACCGCAGCCAGAAAGAAATCACCTACGACGAATTTGTTGCCCAGGTGGAAAACGGTGACGTTGAGGCCGTTACGATCAAAAATACCCAGATCGATATTCAGTATAAGGAAGACTCCAAAGAGTTTAACCCGATTTTAAAAACTTATACCGTTCCGATGGAGCGCGATTACAAACTCACGGACCGCCTGCTTGAGGGCGGCGTGGAGATCCGCAGGGAGCGTCAGGACAGCATGGCCATGATCGAATCCCTGGTGAGCTTTGTGCTCCCGTTCATCCTCATTGTTGTCATGATGAATTTTATGATGAAGCGCATGGGCGGTGTCGGCAAGAGCACTGCCAAAATGTACATGCAGAAAGAGACCGGTGTAACGTTCGCGGATGTAGCCGGTGAGGACGAGGCGAAGGAGTCCCTGGTAGAGCTTGTGGACTTTTTGCACAACCCTGGAAAATATACCCATATCGGCGCGAAGCTGCCGAAGGGTGCCCTGCTTGTCGGCCCTCCTGGAACCGGTAAGACCCTGCTTGCAAAAGCGGTTGCGGGCGAGGCGGAAGTTCCGTTTTTCTTCCTGTCCGGTTCTGATTTTATGGAAATGTATGTCGGCGTCGGCGCGTCCCGCGTGCGCAGCCTCTTCAAACAGGCGCAGCAGAACTCTCCGTGCATCATCTTTATCGATGAGATCGATTCCATCGGACGGAGCCGCAGCGGCGCGAGCGGCGGCGGGGAATCCGAGCAGCAGCAGACCTTAAACCAGCTCCTCTCAGAGATGGATGGTATGGATACCTCCAAGGGTCTTCTCATTCTGGCGGCAACGAACCGTCCGGAAGTCCTCGATCCGGCGCTTCTGCGTCCGGGCCGTTTTGACCGCCGTGTCATTGTGGACCGTCCGGATTTAAAAGGCCGCGTGGAGATCTTAAAAGTACACGCAAAGAATGTGGCCCTGGATGAGACGGTAGACCTGCATGCCATCGCGCTTGCGACTGCCGGAGCGGTAGGTTCTGATCTCGCGAACATGATCAACGAGGCAGCGATCCTGGCAGTCAAGAATGGCCGCAACGCTGTCTGTCAGAAAGACCTGTTCGAGGCTGTTGAGGTCGTGTTAGTCGGAAAAGAGAAAAAAGACCGCGTTCTCAGCAAAGAGGAGCGCAGCATTGTTTCTTATCATGAGGTAGGCCATGCGCTGGTGAGCGCGCTCCAGAAAGACGCGGAGCCGGTACAGAAGATCACCATTGTGCCGAGAACCATGGGCGCGCTTGGCTATGTGCTGAATGTGCCGGAGGAAGAGAAGTACTTAAACAGCAAGAAAGAGCTGGAAGCACAGATCGTGGTGTTCCTGGCTGGACGCGCGGCAGAGGAGATCGTCTTCAATTCTGTGACGACCGGTGCCGCAAATGATATCGAGAAGGCGACCAGCATTGCCCGTGCCATGGTGACTCAGTACGGCATGTCCGATAAGTTCGGTCTTATGGGCCTTGCAACGCGCCAGGATCAGTATCTGTCCGGACGCACCGTTATGGACTGCGGTGAGGCAACGGCTGCTGCGGTGGATGACGAAGTTATGCGCATCCTGAAGGATTCCTATGAGGAGGCGAAGCGCCTGCTTCTGGAAAACCGTGATGTGCTTGACCAGATCGCGGCATTCCTCATTGAGAAAGAGACCATTACCGGCAAGGAGTTCATGCAGATCTTCCGAAAGTGCAAGGGCATTCCGGAGCCGGAGGAGACAGACCACAGCGGAAACACAGAGGGTATGAAGCCAGCTGCAGATGCAGAAGCTCAGGCTCCGGAGGCAGCAGAAGTGCGGCAGCAGGATCATACAGAAACTGCAGATTCTGTCGAGGCAGCAGAGGTGGCAGGCACACCTGCGGAAGCGCAGGAACCAGAAGCTGACAGCAAACTGGAACAGATGGATGAGGAGACACCAGAGTCTGTTCCGGAAGCAGAAACTGAGGAAGAAACAGACACAGAATCTGAATCATAAAAACAGAATATCCGGATTTGCAGAATCCATAGCAAAAGCTGTGCATGCAGTCTGACCAGATAACCGGTCAGGCTGCGTGTGCAGCTTTTTTTAACGCTCTTCGCACTGCGTTTAAGAGGACCTGGGAGGTGTAACGGCTTTCCTCCGGGTAAGTCAGGTCTTCAAGAGACTGGGAACTTAAAATCTGGTCTGTGATGTTTTTTAAGGATGGCTGCATGAGCGGGTACATGGTTGCGACAGCATCGCTTAACGGCGTCATGGTGATGGAGGTGATCCGGTCCGCGTCCACTGTCACTTCTACGTTGAGCTCCTGGGAACCGAGCGTGAGGGAGGAGGTGTAAACGCCGGGTATGTACCGGGCACCGGCAGAGGAAGGAACGCTTTCTTTTCCTGGGCGGAACATGACGAGCAGAAGCAGGATCAGAAGGATCCCGAGTCCAATAAAAATAGCGGTATAAATGATCTCTTTCATTCGCAGGACGACGATCTTGGTCTTGGAACTCATGGGGAGACCTCCGGGAGTGTTTGATATAATCTATTCTCAGAGGCCGGTATTTATGCTATACTAAAAAGAACATATGTTGCAGGGAAGAAAGGAAAAATACCATGGCATTGCAGTTGATCTTAGGCGGTTCCGGAGCCGGAAAAACAACATATCTGTACGATGAGGTAATCCGCCTGTCGATGGAACATCCGGATGAGCAGTACTTTCTGATCGTGCCGGAGCAGTTTACCATGCAGACGCAGAAAGATATTGTGACAAGGCATCCGCACCACGGGACCATGAACATCGACATTGTGAGCTTTGCGCGCCTTGCGTACCGGATTTTTGAGGAACTTGCGGTAGAACAGCTTGCCGTGTTAGATGATATGGGAAAATCCATGGTGCTGCGCAAGGTGGCGGCAGCGGAAAAACGCCAGCTGGTCTTATTTGGCGGACAGCTGAACAAGGCTGGTTTTGTGGGGCAGTTAAAGTCCATGCTGTCTGAATTTTACCAGTACGGCATTACGCCGGACGCGCTCCGGGAGATGGTACCCGACGCGAAATCACCGCTCTTGAAACAGAAACTTGAGGATCTGGCCCTGGTGGAGCAGCGCTTCCAGGAGTACATTGAGGGGCATTATATTACCACGGAGCAGGTCCTTGATGTGCTCTGCCGCCTCATTCCGCGCTCAAAGCTCATCCGCAGCAGTGTGATCGCGCTGGATGGCTATACCGGTTTTACCCCGGTCCAGTACCGGCTTGCGGAATTATTCCTGGTTTACGCAAAACAGGTCTATGTGACGGTGACGGCAGATGAGAAGGCGGGCATTTACGGAAAAATGGGAATCCAGAACCTGTTTTACATGAGCCGCCAGATGGCGGTACGCCTGTCGGAGATCGCAGAGAAGAATCAGGTGAAAAAGCTTCCTGACATCATGCTCACGGATCAGAAAAACCGGCGTTTTGCGAAAAGCCCGGAGATTGCCTGGATGGAATCACACCTGTTCCGTTACGGGATGGAAACTTCGTACAGCGGGGACGACAGCGGCAGCATGGAATTTTTCCAGGCAGTGAATCCGGCTGGCGAAGTCAGCTATGTGGCGCACCGTATTCAGGAACTGGTGCAGAAAAAGCAGGCGCGCTACCGCGACATTGCCGTCATCACCGGGGATCTTCCCGGATACGGAAAAGAGATCGCGCACCAGTTTGCGCAGAATGGCATTCCACATTTCCTGGACGATAAGAAAAATGTGCTCGACAACAGCCTTGTGGAGCTGATCCGGTCATCGCTTGAGGCGGTGCGCCAGGATTTCTCCTATGAGAGTGTTATGCGGTTTCTGCGGACCGGTCTTGTGAGCCAGAACCGCCCAATGATGGACCGGCTGGAAAATTATATCCTTGCGCTTGGAATCCGCGGCGGAAAGCGGTTCCGGGAGAACTGGGAACGCACTTACCGCGGGGCGGGAGAGCTGAATCTTGTGGAGCTGAATGCCTACCGTGACCGTGTCCTTGCGCCGCTCTTTGCCATGCAGGACGCGTTTCGGGAGGAGCGCCTTACGGTTGCCGGCATGACGGCTGCAGTGCTGCAGCTGCTTGCGGACTGCGGTGCGGAGGAAAAACTGAAGAGCTACCAGGAATATTTTACAAAAATCGGGGAGCACCGCCTGGCAAAAGAGTACGGCCAGGTTTACGGCCTCGTGACGGAAATGCTGAAGCGCCTCTCGGAACTTCTTGGCGAAGAGACTGTAAGCCGGAAAGAGTATCTGGAAATCCTGGATGCCGGTTTTGCGGAATTGAAAGTTGGTGTGATCCCAGCTGTGGCAGACCGCGTTGTGGTGGGAGATATCACAAGAACGCGCCTGGCGCATGTAAAGATCCTGTTTTTTGTCGGTGTGAACGACGGCATTGTGCCGGCGCGGGGCGAGAAAGGAAGCCTTCTTTCCGACCGCGACCGCGCGTTTCTGGGTGAGCACCATATGGAGCTTGCGCCGACCGCAAAGGAGGAGAGCTTCCAGCAGCGCTTTTACCTGTATCTGATGATGACAAAGCCATCGGAGCATCTGATGATCTCCTGGTCGCGTGTGGGCGCGGATGGAAAGAGCCGCCGTCCGTCCTTCCTTGTGAATGAACTCCGGAACATGTTCCCGCATGCCGGGTTTGCAGACCAGGAGTCGCTGCCTGAGCAGGAGATTTATTCTGTGACGGAGGCGAAAAAGAAGCTGGCAGAGGAACTTGGCGTGTACCGCGACCGGCCATTTGCGCTTATCTTGGGAGACGCTGGGCAGAGTATGAAAGCTGGAGAGACCGGGAATGTGGAGCAGAACGGGGAAGCTGCAGCGAACTGCGCGGGGTTGGAGGACGAGACCCCGGAAACCGCGCAGTTTCTGGAGCTGTACCGCTGGTTCGCGTCTTCCGATGATTACCGTAAGACCGTGCGGAACCTGACAGAGGCGGCGTTTTTCGTCTACGAGAAGCAGGGGATTTCCCATGCGGTGGCGCGGGCACTTTACGGAGAAGTTTTAAGCGGAAGCGTGACGCGTCTGGAACAGTACGCCGCGTGCGCGTACGGACATTTCCTGAAATATGGACTGGAACTGGTGGAGCGGAAGCGCTATGAACTTGCGGCATCGGACATCGGAAACCTCTTCCACGAATCCATTGACCGATGCTTCCGTGAGGTTCTGGAGAAGGGATACGACTGGCACACCATGACGGATGAGACGCGGGACGCGCTGGTGGAGCGCTGCGTCGCTTCTGTCACGGAGCAGTACGGAAACACCATTCTGGGAAGTTCCGCGCGCAATGCCTATCTGGCGCGCCGGGTCGAACAGATTACAAAGCGGACCATCTGGGCACTGCAGCAGCAGATCTTAAAGGGAGACTTTAAGCCGGCCGGGTTTGAGGTGTCTTTCTCCGCGACAGATAATTTAAAGGCGATGAAGATTGCTCTCTCCGAGGATGAGGCGCTGCATCTGCGCGGCCGTGTGGACCGTCTGGATGTCTGCGAGGACGGAGAGAAAGTGTATGTCAAGATCATCGACTACAAGTCCGGAAGTACCTCGTTCGATCTCCTTGCGCTCTACTACGGGCTTCAGCTGCAGCTGGTCGTCTACATGGATGCGGTGACGGAGATGGCGCAAAAACATTATCCTGGAAAAGACATCATCCCGGCGGGCATTCTGTATTACAACATCGCGGATCCGCTGGCAGACAAAAACGGCGAGCCGGACCCGGAGCAGATCGATGCCGAGATCTTAAAGAAACTGCGCATGAACGGACTGGTGAACAGTGAGCTGGAGGCCGTGCGCCATCTGGACCGGACGATTGTAAAAGAGTCCGATGTGATCCCGGTCGTGTTAAAAGACGGCGAGGTGCAGGCAGGCCGCTCTTCTGTGGCAAACAGGGAGCGTTTTATGCGCCTGAGCCAGTTTGTGCACCGGAAATTAAAAGAGGCAGGAAAAGAGATTCTGGATGGCGAGATCGGCGTAGAACCGTACAAAAACGGACAGCGGACAGCCTGTGATTACTGCCCGTATCATGCAGTGTGCGGGTTTGACCGGAAGACTTCGGGATATGAGTTCCGCAAATGGAAAAACAGAAAGACAGAGGAGATCTGGGAGGAAATATGCAAAGAGCAGCAGTAAACTGGACCAGGGAGCAGAGCCGGGTTATCGAGAGCCGCGGAAAGAACCTGCTTGTCAGCGCGGCAGCAGGAAGCGGAAAGACCGCGGTACTGGTAGAGCGCATCATCCGCATGGTGACGGAGGGAGAAAATCCTCCGGGCATCGACGAGCTTCTTGTCATGACATTCACCAACGCAGCCGCAGCAGAGATGCGCGAGCGCATTGCGGCTGCCATTGAACAGAAATTAAAGGAAGAGCCGGAGAACGAGCACCTGCAGATGCAGTCCACACTGGTGCATCACGCCCAGATTACGACCATCGACAGCTTCTGCCTGAATGTGATCCGGGAACATTTTAACCTGCTGGATTTAGATCCGGCATTTCGTATCGGCGATGAGGGTGAGATGCTCCTGATGCGCGGAGATGTCATGGCAGAGCTTTTGGAGGATGCCTACGCTTCCAAGGAGCCGCGGTTTGAGAAGTTTGTGGAGACTTTTGCCCAGGGAAAGACCGATGCCGGTGTGGAAGATTACATCATGCAGGTCTATAATTTTTCCCAGAGTAACCCCTACCCGCAGCAGTGGATCGCGGATTGCAGGAAAGAACTCGAACATGAGGAATCCGGCCAGTGGATGGAATTTCTGACTGCCGATTTAAAGCGCCAGGCACAGGAGCTTCGCGTTCAGATGGAGGAGGCCTGCGAAATCTGCCGGGACGATGAGTTTTTATGCGCCTATGAAGCGGCGTTTACGGAAGACATCCGCATGCTGGGCCGAATCGCCAGTGCAGAAGATTTCGAAAAGCTTCATGCAGCCCTGTTTACCGCAGGCTTTGGACGCCTGGCGACGGTGCGCAGCAAAGAGGTCGATCCGGAAAAGAAAGCATATGTGACCGGCTGCCGCGACCGTGTGAAAAAGGCAGTCGGAAAGATGAAAGAACTGTACTGTTTCGACACACTTTCCACGATGTTTTCTGATATGGAAGGAACCGGGGAAACCGTCGGTGTGCTTTTGGATCTCGCGGAGGAGTTTTCGGCGCGCTTCCAGGCAAAAAAACGGGAGAAGAATCTTGTGGATTTTAATGATCTGGAACATGAGGCGTTAAAAGTCCTGATCCGCAAAGAGGATGGAGAAACAGTCTATACCGACGCGGCAGATGAGCTGAGCATGCAGTACCGGGAGGTTCTGGTCGATGAGTACCAGGACAGCAATCTGGTGCAGGAGGAGCTTTTAAAGGCGGTATCCAGGGAGCGTTTTGGCGAGCACAACGTGTTCATGGTAGGCGACGTAAAGCAGAGCATTTACCGGTTCCGCCTTGCCAGACCGGAGCTTTTCCTGGAGAAGTACCACGCGTATCCATCGGAGCCGGAAGAAAATGGTGCCGATCTCAAGATTGAGCTTCACCAGAATTTCCGAAGCCGTGATACCGTATTAAACGGCATCAACGATGTGTTTTACCGCATCATGACGGAGAATCTGGGAAATATCCGTTATACAGAAGACGCAGCCTTAAACCAGGGAGCCGTTTTTGCTGAGGCGGATGAGCCAGAGCGCGTTTCCGGCATCCCGGAGCTTCTCATGGTAAATACGGGTGATGAGGCGCTTGCCGGGCTCGATGAGGAGGCTGCGGATTACACGGCAAAAGAGCTGGAGGCAAAGCTCATTGCGGCAAAAATCCGGGAGATGACAGATCCGGAGAAGGGACTTCTTGTGTGGGATAAAAAACTGCCGGGAGGAGGCGGTTACCGCACCGCGCAGTACCGTGATATGGTAATCCTGCTGCGAAGCACGACCGGATGGACCGAAACGCTTCTGCCGCTTTTATTAAATGAAGGGATCCCGGCTTACGCGGAGTCGCGCATGGGATATTTTAATACGCTGGAAGTGGAAACCGTGTTAAGCATGCTTGCGGTCATTGACAATCCCATGCAGGACATCCCGCTGGCCGCCGTGTTAAAATCTCCGATGTGCGGAATGACGGATAAGGAGCTTGCAGAGCTGATGGCAGATTACCGTGCCTGCGCGGACAAGGGTCAGGACCGCGGCATCTACGCGGCTGCAGTGCGCTCGGAGCGCCTGAGCAGGTTCTTTGCGAAGCTGGAGCATTTCCGGCTTCTGGCATCGTACCTGCCGATCCATGAGCTGGTCTACCGTGTTTATGAGGAGACTGGTTATTATGATTATGTATCGGCCATGCCGGCGGGCGGAACACGGCGCGCTAACCTGGACATGCTTGTGGAGAAGGCGGCGGAGTACGAAAAGACCAGTTACAAGGGGCTGTTCCATTTTATCCGCTACATCGAAAATCTGAAAAAGTACAATTCTGATTTTGGTGAGGCATCCACGGTGGGAGAAGAGGACAACACTGTGCGGATCATGAGCATCCATAAGAGTAAGGGCCTGGAGTTTCCGATCGTGTTCCTTGCGGGAATGGGAAAGAAATTCAACCGCCAGGATGTATATGGCAAAGTTCTCATCGATCCGGAGCTTGGCATCGCGACCGATTATCTGGATGTGGAGAACCGCGTTAAGACTGCCACGATCAAGAAAAACGTGCTCCGGCGCAAGATGGAGTTAGACAGCCTCGGAGAGGAGCTGCGCGTGCTTTACGTTGCGATGACCCGCGCAAAAGAGCAGCTTATCATGACCGGAACCGACCGGTATCTGGAAAAAACGCTGGAGAAATACGCGCAGGTGCCGCTCGCGGACGGGCAGATTCCGTACACGATCCTTTCGGGCGCGGCGTCATATCTGGACTGGGTGCTCATGTGCACAGGACGCTCCGGCAATGGCCTTCGCATTGCGGTAAAGCAGGTGCCGGTAACCGATTTTGTCGGGGAAGAGTTAAAACGCCAGGTTGTGCAGAAGAGCGCGAAGGAGACCCTTCTGGAGCTGGATGCGGAGCGTGTGTACAACGCGGAGTACGCAGAGCGCCTGCGGGAGCATCTGGATTTTGCTTACCCGCACGCGGCAGATGTGACCTTACCGGTAAAGATGACGGTTTCCGAGTTAAAGAAACTGGGTCAGCAGACCGATGAGGAAGAGGCGGAATTCCTGTTTGAACCGGTGATGCTGTGGGAAGAACCGGAGCTGGATGCGGCAGAGGAGCCGGGTGAGATGGCTGGTGCAGAGAGAAAGGATGGAATGGCAGCAAATGTCAGTGAAGCAGACAAGGCAGCTGCCGGAATGTCGGAAAATGCCAGCAATGCAGCTGTTGAAATGCAGGAAAACACTGGCGGGGCAGATAACACTGTTGTCAGAACACTGGAAAATCCGGACCGGACAGGTGAACCGAAGCAGGAAACGGCATCTCCACAGCATTCGAATGACGGAATCGGTGCCCTGCGCGGAACCGCCTACCACCGTGCCCTGGAACTTCTTCCATTTGACCAGATTGGCAGCCTAAAAGATGTGGAAACCTGGCTGGACCGTTTTGTAAAAGAAGAGCAGTACACGAAAGCAAGCCGGGAACTGGTAGACTGCGGTGTTATCTGGACCTTCCTGCAGTCTCCGACCGGCCTGCAGATGCGGGCGGCGCAGGCAGCCGGAAAGCTTCACAAAGAGCAGCAGTTTGTCATGGGCGTTCCGGCCCGCGAAGTCGGACCGGTCGACAGTGACGAACTGGTGGTGATTCAGGGTATCACCGATGCCTGGTTTGAGGAAGACGACGGCATTGTCCTGGTAGATTACAAGACAGACCATACCCGGAGCATCAAACTCCTGCTGGAGCATTACAAAAAGCAGCTTGACTACTACGAGCGGGCGCTGGCTCAGATCACAGGAAAACGGGTAAAGGAAAAACGGCTGTATTCCCTCACGCTGCAGCGGGCGGTGACTTGTTAAAAATCCGGATTGCATAATTCTTCAAAAAGTGGTAGCATTCTAAGAATGCGCCCTGCGTTTGCCTGAAAATGGAAAAATGCAGGACACGATTCTAAGGAATGAGAGGTAAGATATTATGATGAAAGATCTGACAGAGGGAAATCCGCAAAGCCTGCTCTGGCGCTTTACAATCCCGATGTTTATCAGCGTGATCTTCCAGCAGCTGTACAACATTGCGGACAGTGTCATTGCCGGAAGATTTGCTGGAGAGGATGCCCTGGCGGCAGTCGGAGCGTCATACCCGATTACCATGATCTTTATGGCAATCGCGGTGGGAAGCAACATTGGCTGTTCCGTAGTCATTTCCCAGTTTTTCGGGGCAAAGCGCTATGAGCAGATGAAAACATCCGTGTATACGACACTGATCTCCGCGTTTGTGCTCTCGGTTGTGCTGACCGGATTCGGACTGGCCGGAAGCCGTGCCCTGATGCGCATGATCCAGACACCAGAAAATATTTTCAGTCTCGGCGATCTGTACCTGCGTATTTATATAGGCGGTTTTGCGTTCCTGTTTTTATATAACGTGGCGACGGGTATCTTTACATCGCTTGGAGATTCCAAAACGCCGCTGTATTTCCTGATCGGCTCATCGCTCGGAAACATCTTTCTGGACTACTGGTTTGTTGCCGGAATGCACTGGGGTGTTGCCGGCGTGGCATGGGCAACCTTTATCGCTCAGGGCATTGCGTGTGTCCTGGCGCTCATCACCATGGCAGGAAGATTAAAGCAGATCAAAACAGAGAAGAAGGTAACCTATTTTTCTTTCGAGATGTTAAAACGGATCGCCCGGATCGCGGTTCCGAGTATTTTACAGCAGAGCTTTATCTCCATCGGCAACATTTTTGTGCAGGGACTCATCAACTCGTTTGGTTCCTCCGTCATTGCCGGTTACTCTGCTGCCATTAAGCTGAATACATTTACCATCACCAGCTTTACCACGCTTGGAAATGGTATCTCCAGTTTTACTGCCCAGAACATCGGTGCCGGAAAGGTAGACCGCGTCAAGGCGGGCATGCGCGGCGGCGTGAAGATGGGCGTTCTTCTGACCATTCCGTTTCTGGTGGCGTTCTTTGTGTTCAGCCGCAGTATGATGTCTTTGTTTATGCAGGAGGAGAGTGCGGTTGCCATGCAGACGGGCATTCAGTTTTTGCGGATCGTATCGCCGTTTTACATTGTGGTAGCGATGAAACTGGTATCCGACGGACTGCTTCGCGGTGCTGGTGCCATGAAGGAGTTTATGCTCGCAACTTTCTCCGACCTGATCCTGCGCGTGGTGCTCGCGTTTGTGTTCGCGTCATTTCTGGGTGTGGTCGGCGTATGGCTTTCCTGGCCGTTTGGCTGGACGGTGGGAAGCGCTCTGTCCTTGTGGTGTAACCGGAATGTAACAAAGCGTCTGGAAAAAACATTTGCGTGATCGGAAAGGAAAACGTGCATGAAAAAGAAAAAACAGCAGGGAAGCTGTGAGAGCTGTATGTATTATGAATACGATGAAGATTATGAGTGCTATGTGTGCGAAGTAAATCTGGACGAGGATGAGATGGCACGTTTCATGGAAGATAAATTCTATGACTGCCCGTATTACCGTCTGGGTGATGAATACATGATCGTGCGCAAGCAGATGTAGCAGGACCTGTTTTCTGCAATGCTTTTGCCGCAGCCAACTGGCAGGAGCATTGGGAACACAAGGGTGTTTTTTGTATGGAGGGGAATCGAAGAAGATTATGAAACAGACCATGAAAAAAACTGGGAAAACCTATGAAATGGATATGTGCAATGGACCGCTTTTTCCGAAAATCGTAGCGTTTGCGGTTCCGCTGATTCTTTCTGGTATCCTGCAGCTGTTGTTTAACGCGGCAGATATCATTGTGGTCGGACATTTCGCGGGCCGGGAATCGCTGGCTGCGGTCGGCTCCACCACGGCGCTGATCAACCTGATGATCAATATTTTCGTGGGTCTTTCCATTGGAGCCAATGTTCTGGTAGCCCAGTATTCCGGAGCTCAGAAATACAAAGATCTGGAGGAAACGGTGCATTCTGCCATGATGATCGCGATGGCAGGCGGCGTTCTTCTGATTTTTGTCGGCGTTTTCTTTTCCGGTCCGATGCTGCGCCTGATGGGAACACCGGATGATGTGCTGCATCTGGCAGCTCTGTATCTGAAGATCTATTTTATCGGCATGCCGGCCACGCTGACCTACAACTTTGGCAGTGCGATCCTGCGCGCGGTTGGCGATACGAGAAGACCGCTGTATTTCCTGCTGTTTGCGGGTGCGGTGAATGTGGTCCTGAATCTCTTTTTCGTCATTGCCCTTTCTATGGGTGTGGCAGGCGTTGCCACGGCGACGGTGGTTTCCGAGTGCATTTCCGCCGCGCTCATCGTGCGCTGCCTGGCGCGTTCTGACGCGGCGTACCGCCTGCAGAGAGAAAAACTGAAACTGACGGAATCCAAGGTAAAGCTCATTATGAAAATCGGTCTTCCGGCCGGCCTGCAGGGCGCGATTTTCTCTGTATCCAATGTACTGATCCAGTCTTCCATCAACTCCTTTGGTTCTGTGGCAATGGCGGGAAGCACGGCATCCGCAAATGTGGAGGGCTTTGTATACAATGCGATGAACGCCGTTTACCAGACTGCTCTCAGCTTTACGAGTCAGAACTATGGTGCCGGAAAGATGAAGCGTGTGACGAAGATTCTTCTGTACTGCCTGGGCCTGGTTGTTGTGGTCGGCGTAGTCATGGGCGATGGAGCTGTTTTGCTTGGACCAAAACTTCTGCAGATCTATTCCTCAGACCCGGAGGTTATCTCTTATGGCATGATGCGCATGCGGATCATCAACGGAACCTACTTCCTCTGTGGAATCATGGATACCATGGTGGGCGGCCTGCGCGGCCTTGGCTTTTCCGTGGTGCCGATGTTTGTATCACTGACCGGAGCCTGTGCGTTCCGTGTTATCTGGATCTTTACGGTATTTGCGATGCACCGCACGCTTCCGACGCTGTATATTTCGTATCCGGTTACCTGGATCATCACGTTTACGGCGCATGTTATCAGTTATGTGATCATCCGCAGGATGCTGGCAGCCCGGAACGCAAAGCGGGCAGAAAAGCAGTAACTTTATTTTCTGTTACAGGTTGCCGGGGCTGCGGTTTTCCGGTACAGAATCCGGAAACCTGCGTGCAGCAGCGCTCCTCCTGCGCAGATGGTGAGCAGGTAGAGAAGATTGGCAGGCAGGATGCCGAGTGCCAGCGCAATCTCATGAAAGACAGGCTGCGTGCTCGGGTAATACGGTGAGATGTAAAACATGTCGGCCTGTCCGTGTCCGGGAGCAGCCACGTTGATGAACGCGGCAAGCGCACAGCTTGCGGCAAAGACCGGAAGTGTGCGCAGGTAGCCCTTCCAGCTTAAGTCAGAGCGGCCTGAGAAAAAGAGAAACAGGCCAATGAGCACCAGGAGCAGATGCCACACATAGCCGTGCAGCGTCAGCGTCCAGTGGATGCCGCGAAAACCCTCTGACACGATGAGGGCAGCCAGTCCTCCGAGCAGGTTGAGATCTTGCATGAACGTAAAAAGTGCAGTTTTCAACCTGCCTTTTTTTAAAAACGGAACCAGCAGGCAGACATACATGGGAAGGCTGCACAGCTGGAAGGGAAAGAACCACCAGTCGTAATGCCTGTGGTCAATGATGAAATATAAAAAACATTGCTTGTACGCCTCTGTCAGGAGCAGGAGCAGGCCGCAAAAAAACAAAATCCGGTCACATGTCCTGTCCGTCAGAGCGCGGAGATGGTATAATTTTTTCATAGGAAATACTATAGCACGATGAGGGGGAAAGAACAAGGATGGGAGAAAACTTACAGAAGGAAGAATGCAGGACGCTGACCGCAAAACGCTGGAATTCGGAAACCCAGACGTTTGAGCCGGAAACAACGCTTCTTTCCGCGCTTGGCTTTTCTGACTGGAAGACACTTCCGAGGGTCGTGTCGCTTGTCGGCGCGGGCGGAAAGACCAGTACCATGTACGACCTGGCAGAAGAGCTTGCGGCAGGCGGGGCAAAGGTGCTGATCACGACCAGTACGCACATTATGAAGCCGGACCAGTATGAGACAGTCGTGACAGACCGGATCGCGGGTGTTCTGGTGATGCCTGACATTGCAGACAGCGAGAAGCCTGTAGATGTATCATCGCTACTGGAAGAAAATTTCGGAAAAGGAGACATCCGTCTGCCGGGGACCTGCGGAGGCAGGATTGTGGCACTCGGAAAACAGGCAGCCGGGCCTGGGGCGGCACAAAAGCTTACCATGCCGGAGGACTTTGGCGAGGAGGCTGTTATGCAGGCACTGCTGGATGCGTTTGATGTCATTATAATAGAAGCGGATGGATCCAAACGCCTGCCGCTTAAAGTGCCATCGGAGACAGAACCGGTACTGGTTCCACAGACCGGGCTTGTGATTGCCTGTGCGGGCCTGAGCGCCGGCGGGAAAACATTCGGTGAGGCATGTTTTCGCTTTGACGGTTATGGCGCATGGCTGAAGCGGAGCGCAGACGACCGGATTCAGCCGGAAGATATGGCATTGATTCTGATGGATGAGCGCGGAAGCCGCAAAGGGGTGGATGGCCGCTATTACCGAATCATCTTAAACCAGGCCGATACAGAGAAAGAGCAGAGGCGCGCCAGGGAGATTGCGCGCGTGCTGCCAGTCAGCCTGCAAAAGAACTGTATCTGTACCACGCGGGTGAAACAGAGTACATAGAACGTGATCGTTTGCAGACAGGAAGTTTTAGAATGGAAAATTCCATAGGGTGCTGCAGAATCACGACAGAAATGAGAAGGAGATTTTGGGAATGAGGGAAATTCGTATGACAACAGAAAAACATACAGGAGATTATGGAATGGGGAAGGTTCTCATCAAGGGTTCCGGTGACTTGGCGAGCGGAATCGCGCTGCGCCTGCACCGCGCAGGTTTCCGCATTCTGATGACGGAGATCGCAGTGCCAACCACGGTGCGCCGCACGGTGGCGTTTTCTCCGGTCGTTTATCAGGGAAGCATGCAGGTGGAAGATGTGACCGGCGTACTCTGCGACAGTGTAAAAATGGCGGAAGAGGAAATCAGACAAGGCAATATTGCGGTTATGGTAGATGAACGTGCGGAATCCATCCGGGAATTTCAGCCGGATGTGGTGGTAGATGCCATTCTGGCAAAGCGCAATCTTGGTACGAAGATTACCGACGCGCCGTTTGTGATCGGCGTCGGACCTGGCTTTACGGCAGGGGAGGACTGTCACTGCGTGGTGGAGACCAAGCGAGGACATTACCTGGGCCGCTGCATCTGGGAGGGCAGTGCCATCCCGAATACCGGTATTCCGGGACTGATTGGCGGCTACGGCCTGGAGCGTCTCATCAAAGCACCGGCGGATGGCATCTTCAAAGGGGGCGTGGCAATCGGAACCGTGGTGAAACAGGGCGACGTTGTAGCTCATGTGAATGGCGTTCCGGTCATGGCACAGATTGACGGCGTGGTGCGCGGTCTTCTGCAGGATGGCGTGGAAGTGACGACCGGCATGAAGTCCGGCGATGTAGACCCGCGCTGTGAAGTGGCACACTGCTTTACCGTATCTGACAAAGCATCGGCAATTGGCGGCGGCGTACTGGAAGCCATCTTGAACAACCGCTTCCAGCCGCACGCGCATACCCCGCTTGCCATGGTGCTTCTGGCAGCAGGGGACAGCCGCCGTTTTGGCGGCAATAAGCTGCTCACGGAGGTGGATGGAAGACTTATGTACCGTCATGTGGCAGATGAGGTGAATGCGATTGCGGATGTCTGCTTCACGAAAAAGATCGTGGTGAGCCAGTACGATGAGATTCTGGAAGATCTTGGAAATGACGGTTTTGAGACCGTGAAAAATCACGAGAGTGTACTTGGCATTTCCCATTCCGTTCATCTTGCGCTTAAGCAGATCCCGGAACATTATGCCGTGTGCTTTTCCGTCAGCGACCAGCCGTGGATGACCCATGAGACGATTTCGGGTCTTGTAAACGCGTTCCGGAAGACAGGAAAAGGCATGGCCTGCGCGACCTGTGACGGCGTAGATGGAAATCCGGTTATCTTCGCGCCGGAATACCGCAGCGAACTTCTTGCGTTGAGCGGGGATGTGGGCGGAAAGAAGGTTCTCATGGCGCATCCGGACGATGTGGTACGCTACACCGCAGCAAGCCGCCGGGAACTGGCCGATATTGACGAGAAATCCCAGCTTTGTTATAATCAGAACGATTGACCTGCGGCAAAATTGGTAACCTGCGCAGGTCATAGATGCTGTTTTGACATGTACCAACAAGGAAGGAATACAACATGATTAAATTAGAACGCACCAGTGTCATGAACCTGGAAAATGCCATGCGCGGGGCAAGAAACCCGATGAACAGCTGGGACCGGATGGACAGCTTTTACGATGAGGATGGAAATTATGTGCTGGGACCGAATGACCTGGGTCTCGCAAAGCGTCTGAGAAGAGCCGGAAGCGACCACCGCAAATACATCCGCCAGGTGTTCGTTTCCGTCGATATTACGGCTCCGATGTACTGGTGGAAAGAGTACGACACCTACAAAGTGGCAACGGTGGCAAACTCTACCAGCACCATGCACAAGATCCACAGCAAACCGTTCGAGTTAGACGATTTCAGCCATGACCATCTGACCCCGGAGAGCGAAGCTTATATGCAGACCATTGTAGAGCAGCTGGAGAAGATCCGCTTAAAATATGTGGAGACAAAAGACAAGGCGTACTGGTACGACATGATCCAGCTTTTGCCGTCCAGCTACAACCAGATGCGCACCTGCACGTTAAACTACGAAACGCTCATCAATATCTATTTTTCCAGAAAGAATCACAAGCTGGATGAATGGCATACCTTCTGTGACTGGATCAAAACCCTGCCTTACGCAAAGGAACTGATCCTGGCAGAGGAAGAGGAGGCATAAGATACATGAAACTGATCGCGGCAGTAGATAGAAACTGGGCCATCGGAAACCGAGGACAGCTCCTGGTTTCCATTCCCCAGGATCAGAAAATGTTCCGGAACGAGACGATGGGAAAAGTTATCGTGATGGGACGCAAAACGCTCGAGAGCCTGCCGGGTGCACAGCCGCTTTACGGCCGGACCAATATCATCCTTACCACCGATCCGGATTATAAAGTGAAAGGCGCTACGGTCTGCGGCAGCATGGAAGAGGTGCTGGATTTGCTTTCTGCTTACAGCCCGGAGGATGTTTATATCATTGGCGGCGAGAGCATTTACCGGCAGTTTCTGCCTTACTGCGACGAAGCGCAGATCACCTGGATTGATTTTGCCTACGCGGCAGACACGCATTTACCGAACCTGGACCAGGATGCGGCCTGGGAACTGGTTCAGGAGAGCGATGAACAGACGTATTTTGACCTTTGTTACGAATATCGTCTGTACAAAAGAAAATAAAGTTGTATAATATATGTTAGGAAATTAACAATAAGCTATTGTCATATGAAGAAAGTAGTGCTAAAATACTTTCAGCATTACAAAAGATTTTTTTGATGGCATGCATAATTTGCGAGTTGCAAAACAGGAGGAAGGAAATGTATAAGATTTTAAAAGCGGAAAAGCTTGCGGAGAAGATTTTCCTGATGGATGT
>CAKRRJ010000026.1 GCA_934394615.1 uncultured Lachnospiraceae bacterium | reverse complement strand
ACTGCCTTTAAGATGCAGGCCAGAACCAGAAGGAACTGGATGTTCTCGTGCGGGGTATCGCCCGGGTTTAACAGGTTTACACCGTCATCGGAAGTAAGGGACCAGTTGTTGTGCTTACCAGAACCATTCACACCTGCGAACGGCTTCTCATGAAGCAGACAGGTAAGACCCTGACGGCCTGCAACCTTCTTTAAAGTTTCCATAACCATCTGGTTGTGGTCTACTGCCAGGTTTGCCTGATCGTAGATCGGAGCCAGCTCGTGCTGTGCCGGAGCAACCTCGTTGTGCTGGGTCTTGGAGGTAACGCCAAGCTTCCAGAGTTCCTCGTTGACTGCCTTCATGTAAGCACCGATGCGCTCGCGGATCGCACCGAAATAGTGGTCATCCAGCTCCTGTCCTTTCGGCGGCATAGCGCCAAACAGAGTGCGGCCGGTGTAGATTAAGTCTTTTCTCTGTAAGTACTTCTGACGGTCTACGATAAAGTACTCCTGCTCCGGTCCAACGGACGGGCAGACACGCTTTGCGGTGGTGTTGCCGAAGAGTCTTAAGATTCTTAAGGACTGCTCGTCGATAGCCTGCATGGAACGAAGAAGCGGGGTCTTCTGATCCAGTGCCTCACCAGTGTAAGAACAGAACGCCGTCGGAATGCAGAGTGTTACGCCGCAGGCATCTTCTCTTAAGAATGCCGGGGAAGTGCAGTCCCATGCGGTATAGCCTCTTGCCTCGAAGGTAGCACGCAGGCCGCCTGACGGGAAGGAGGATGCATCCGGCTCGCCCTTGATGAGCTCCTTGCCAGAAAACTCCATGATCACCTTGCCCTCCGCATCCGGTGCGGAAATGAAGGAATCATGCTTCTCTGCGGTCACGCCGGTTAACGGCTGGAACCAGTGGGTGTAATGGGTTGCCCCTCTCTCGATTGCCCAGTCCTTCATTGCGTGTGCAACCACATCTGCAATGGACGGATCCAGCTCAGCACCATCTTCGATGGTCTTCTTCATTTTTTTGAAAACGCTCTTTGGTAAGCGCTCTCTCATAACGGTTTCGTTGAAGACGTTCTTGCCAAAAATCTCAGCTGCATTCATAACTTCGCTCATAGACTTTTCCTTCCTCTCACTTAGAATTACCGTTCCCGGTCTCCTCACCCTGCCCTAACTAATTTTTATGTATACTTAATTTTCTTAAGCTGGGTATCTGGTTAAAAAAAATGGTGCTCTTCCTTTTTGGAAGAACACCATCGTTCCCTAATTAAAATAAACCATCAGGTTGGAAAAAGCAAGTGTTTTTTTGCATTTTCCCGTATTTTTTTCAAAACGTTAAAATTCAGGCTTTTCCAACGGAACCGAACAGCTCCATTTTCTCTTTCACAGTAGCCTTGATTGCCTCTGCGCCCGGTGCAAGCAGCTTACGCGGATCGAAGCCCTTGCCCTCTAAATCCTTGCCTGCCTCGATGTACTTGCGGGTAGCGTCTGCGAAAGATAACTGGCACTCGGTGTTTACGTTGATCTTTGCCACGCCCAGGTCGATGGCTTTTTTGATCATGTCAGCCGGGATGCCGGTACCGCCGTGCAGTACTAACGGCAGATCGCCAACCTGTTCTTTCACTGCTGCCAGGGTCTCAAAGCTTAAGCCCTGCCAGTTTGCCGGATATTTGCCGTGGATGTTGCCGATACCTGCTGCCAGGAAATCTACACCCAGATCTGCGATCATCTTGCACTCGTTCGGGTCTGCGCACTCGCCCATACCGATGACGCCGTCTTCTTCGCCGCCGATGGAGCCAACCTCAGCCTCGATGGAGATGCCCATAGCATGAGCAACTTTTACTAACTCTTTGGTTTTCTCTACGTTCTCCTCGATTGCATAGTGGGAACCATCGAACATGATGGAGGAGAAACCTGCCTTGATGCACTTATAGCAGCCGTCGTAGGTGCCGTGGTCTAAGTGCAGTGCTACCGGAACGGTAATGTTCATTTCCTCGATCATAGCCTGTACCATAGCGGAAACAGTCTTAAAACCGGTCATATATTTTCCTGCGCCCTCAGATACGCCCAGGATAACCGGGGAGTTTAACTCCTGTGCGGTTGCCAGGATTGCCTTGGTCCACTCCAGGTTGTTAATGTTGAACTGACCTACTGCATAGTGTCCTTCTACTGCCTTTTTCAGCATTTCTGTTGCAGATACTAACATGTTCAAAACCTCCGTTTTTCTATAGTTTGCCGCACAGCCTGTCCCAAATACAGAGTGCGAGCTAATAACTGTCTTTATTATATTACAAAAACAGTTTTTTGTGAAGCATATAACGAAAATAAGGTCCCAATTGTTTCTACAATTCTGACAATCCTTACAGACCCAGGATCTCTGCCACGTTCTTCTCCATATCGGCTGCGTCGCACTCTCTGGTGTGACGGATCTCAGCATTGCGGATCTCCTCAACTGCGCGCGGAATGGCTACGCCGGATGCCTTGCACAGCGCGTCGATGGAAGCAAACTCATCGGTGTCTGCCTCTTTGCCGGTTACGGCTGCCATAACGCTGTGAGAGAACTTGTACGGGCTTGCGGTGGACGCAATGACAGTCGGAGTTTTGTCTCCGGTCTCTGCCACATACTTTTTATATACGCAGGAAGCTACGCCGGTATGCGTATCAATGATATATCCGGTCTCGTCTGCCAGGTGTTTGATGCCCGCAGCATTCTCTGCCTCGGTTGCGTAGCCGCCCACGAAGTCCTTCATAAAGGCTTTCATAGAGTCCGTAACGGTGTAAGCGCCCTTGCTGCTTAAATCTTCCATAAGCTGCTTATTGACTGCCGCGTCACAACCGGTGCTTAAATAAATCAGGCGCTCTAAGTTGCTGGAGATCAGGATATCCATGGACGGGGAATTGGTCAGGATAAAGTCTCTCTTGCGGTCGTAGGTACCAGTCTGGAAGAAGTCATACAGAACCTTGTTGTCGTTGGATGCACAGATCAGGGTCTTGATCGGCACGCCCATCTGTTTTGCCAGGTATGCAGCCAGAATATTGCCAAAGTTTCCGGTCGGAACGGTCACGTTGATGTGGTCACCATTCTGGATTTCGCCGTTCTGCACCAGCTTCGCGTAAGCATAGACATAGTAAACCACCTGCGGAACCAGACGGCCGATATTGATGGAGTTTGCGGAGGAAAGCTGGAAGCCCTTTGCAGCCAGTTTCTCAGCGAACGCTTTATCACCGAAGATTTTCTTTACGCCAGTCTGTGCGTCATCAAAGTTACCATGAATGGAGACAACTGCGGTGTTTGCGCCCTTCTGGGTCACCATCTGCAGTTCCTGAACCTTGCTGACGCCGCCCTTCGGATAGAACACGATGATGCGGGTTCCCGGTACATCCGCGAAGCCTGCCATCGCAGCCTTTCCGGTATCGCCGGAGGTTGCAGTCAGAATCACAATCTCATTCTCTACGTGATTCTTCTTTGCGGAGGTGGTCATCAGGTACGGAAGAATGGACAGCGCCATATCTTTAAACGCGATCGTGCTTCCGTGGAACAGCTCCAGGTAGTAAGCACCGTCTGCCTTGACAAGCGGAGCGATCTCCTCTGTGTCAAACTTACTGTCATACGCATGGTCGATGCAGTAACGCAGTTCTTCCTCGGTAAAATCAGTCAAAAACTGTTTCATGACCTGATATGCGGTTTCCTGGTAGGTCATGCCAGCCAGCTCTTCCATGGCTACGTCCAGTTTCGGAATCGAAGTCGGCATGAACAGTCCGCCGTCGTCTGCCAGTCCTTTTAAGATTGCCTGGGATGCAGTCAGCCCGCTCTCGCCGCCTCTGGTGCTCTGATATGTTAAGTTCATAGCTCTCTTCCTTTCCCTTTATCCTGTACAGGTATTGTGTAACTATTATTTTTGTTGATTGTAGCACAGGCAAATATCATTTGTCCATGGTTTCTTTTACAAACAAGCGGATGAAAATGGCCGCGGAATGCGTATTGAACGTTCGTTTCGGATATGCTAAACTAGACTGATATCACAGACCACTTTTTCTGCACAACACGAGGAGAACTAAAATGTACACTTATGCCTGGTACCACTGGCTTACTTTCTTCTATATTTACTGCTTCTGCGGCTGGATCTTTGAATCCACCTATGTTTCCTTAAAGCAGCGCCATTTTGTCAACCGCGGCTTTCTGCGGCTTCCCATGCTGCCGCTCTACGGCACTGGCGCAGTCATGATGCTGTGGGTGTCCCTGCCGGTCAAGGACAATCTCTTTCTGGTCTACTGCTCCGGTGTGGTGGCTGCCACCCTGCTGGAATATGTGACCGGATATGTGATGGAACGGCTGTTCAAGGTCCGCTACTGGGATTACAGCAATCAGAGATTTAACCTGCACGGTTATATCTGCCTGACCTCTTCCATTGCATGGGGATTCTTAACCATCTTTATGACGGAAGTCATCCATAAGCCGATCGAACGGTTTGTACTGAATCTCCCGCCGGCTCTGGAATGGTGCCTGCTGGGCATTGTAAGCGGATGCTTTGTCATGGATACCATCCAGTCCACGAAAGAAGCGCTCAATCTTGCAAAGTCTCTGGAGAATGTCGCGAAGCTGCGCGCCGACCTGGAAGAGATGCAGGTACAGCTTGCCCTGTTGAAGGCTGAAACTGCTCAGAATATCGAGAACGCGAAAGAAGAACTTCGCATGACTGTGGCAGAAAATGTAGAAGCCCACAAAGAACTGGTAGCTGCGCGCAAAGAAGCCCTCGAAGAAGCCGTTGCAGCCGGAAAAGAAAAACTGGCAGAAAATGCCGCCATCCAGAAAGAACGTCTGGCAGAAGCTGCTGCCGCTCACAAAGAAATGCTCACAACCGCTGCAGAGATTCACAAAGAAGCGGTCGAAGCCCGCAAAGAAGAGCTTGCCGAGGCCCTGGAAGCCCACAGAGAGACCGTGGCTGCACGCAAAGAGGCCCTGGCAGATTCCGTGGAAGCACAAAAACAGGCTCTGGCCGCGCGCATCAGCGCTCTGAACGAAAAGATGACCGACACTGCCAGACTTTTAAACAGCAAAAAATCCATGGTTCTTCCTCCTATCCTGAGGCGAAACCCGGGCGCTGTGTCCAAACGGTTTGCCGCTGCCTGGAAAGAACTCTACAGCGATCCGGAGGACCGGAAGCACGCATAAATGTGGGACAGCTCTTTTTGCCTGCGCCCGCAGGATTTTGATACCGGAGGCATTTTTATGGACTTAAAACAGATTGAATATATTGTAAAGATTGATGATGAACACAGCATCACCCGCGCCGCGGAGAAGCTTTTTGTGACCCAGTCCGCCTTAAACCAGCAGCTTCTACGGCTGGAAAAGGAGCTTGGCGCTCCGCTCTTCCACCGCAGCAAGGTAGATATGCGCCCGACGGAGATCGGGCAGGTCTACCTCGACAACGCCCGGGAAATTCTCCGGATCAAGCAGCGCACCTACAACCTCATCAACGATATGACGGACGCAAAGAAAGGCCGTCTCTCCATCGGCTTTACGCCTGGGCGCGGCAGCGAAATGTTTACGCATATTTACCCCGCGTTCCACAAAGCCTACCCGAATGTTGTGGTCGAACCGCATGAGCTGAGTGTTCACCGCCAGCAGCAGATGATCTCGCAGGGCAATCTCGACTTGGGATTCCAGACACTTTCCGAACGGCAGAAAACAGACAGCGAATACATAAAACTTGGAGAAGAAGAAATCTTCCTTCTGGTGCCAAGCATTCACCCGGCTGCAGAGCAGCTTGCCTCCAGTCAGGCTGCGGCTGCGCTCCAGACAGGCACACAGTCCGCACCGCTTTCCTTTCCGATTGCCAACCTTGCCCTGTTCCAGTACGAACCGTTTGTCCTCATGTACAAGGAATCCACCATTCGCGCCATTACCGATGAGATTTTCCGCAAATCCGGCTTCACACCGAATGTCCTGTTTGAGACCGCCAGCAACAACACGGTACTGTCCATGATCCAGGCAAACTTATGCTGCGGCGTTGTGCCCGAATATTATGTGCGCAGGCTTCCGGAGGGCATCAGCTGCTTCGCCTTTGCCTCCCATCCGTCCTGGGACATTGTGGCAAACTATCGAAAGAACGGCTACTTGAGTGAGGCAGCGAAATACTTTATTGAACTTGTCCGGGATTTCTGGGCATAAATGATTTTTCCTGAAACAAAATGGGACCCTGAAAAGGCCGCCGTATATGGCGCTTTCCAGGATCCCTCTTTTTATTTTATGAATTTGTATGGCGAATTTTTAGTATGCTCTGCCCCAGTATACCATCTTCTTCGCCGGCTTGCCGCAGCATACGCACTTATCGGACAGGTTCTCCTGAGCGAACGGCATGCAGCGGGAGGTTGCAGCGGTGTCTTCTTTGATCTTGTCTTCGCAGGCCTGATCGCCGCACCACATAGCTTTTACAAAGCCCGGCTTCTCGTTGATGGTCTTCACGAACTCATCGTAGGTGGTTGCCACATAGGTGTGGGAATCGCGGTGTGCTCTTGCGCGCTCCAGCATATCGTGCTGGATGGTGTCTAAGAGTTCGCTTACCTTTGCCTCGATCTCGTCTAAGGAAACAGTGATCTTCTCGTGGGTGTCGCGGCGAACCAGAACAGCCTCGTTATTCTCGATATCTCTCGGTCCGATCTCGACACGTACCGGGATACCGCGCATCTCAGACTCGCTGAACTTCCAGCCCGGGCTCTTGTCGGAATCGTCTACTTTTACCTTGAAGTTGGAAAGAACGTCTCTTAACTCAAATGCCTTATCCAGAACGCCCTCTTTCTGCTGCTGGATCGGAACAATCACAACCTGGGTCGGAGCGATTCTCGGCGGCAGTACCAGACCGTTGTTATCGCCGTGTACCATGATGATAGCGCCGATCATACGGGTGGTCATGCCCCAGGAAGTCTGATGAACATACTGCAGGGTGTTATCTTTTGCTGCGTACTGAATACCGAATGCCTTCGCGAAACCATCGCCGAAGTTATGGCTGGTACCGGACTGCAGGGCTTTTCCGTCGTGCATCAGGGACTCGATCGTGTAGGTAGCCTCTGCGCCTGCGAATTTCTCTTTATCAGTCTTCTGGCCGCGGATAACCGGGATAGCCAGAACCTGCTCACAGAAGTCTGCATACAGATTCAGCATCTGGATGGTTCTTGCCTCAGCTTCCTCTGCGGTTGCGTGAGCAGTGTGGCCCTCCTGCCATAAGAACTCTCTGGAACGCAGGAACGGACGGGTGGTCTTCTCCCATCTTACTACGGAACACCACTGGTTGTATACCTTCGGCAGGTCACGGTAAGAATGAATGTCTTTTGCATAGAAATCGCAGAACAGGGTCTCGGAAGTCGGACGCACGCACAGACGCTCCTGCAGCGGCTCCAGACCGCCGTGGGTTACCCATGCAACCTCCGGAGCGAAACCTTCTACGTGATCTTTCTCTTTCTCGAGCAGGCTCTCCGGAATGAAGATCGGCATGTATACATTCTGTACGCCAGTCTCTTTGAAACGACGGTCCAGCTCATGCTGGATGTTCTCCCAGATTGCGTAACCAGCCGGTTTGATGACCATGCAGCCCTTTACGCTTGCGTAGTCACACAGCTCTGCTTTCTTTACCACATCCGTATACCACTGGGCGAAATCCACGTCCATGGATGTGATGGCTTCTACCATTTTCTTATCCTTTGCCATGATAAATCTCCTTTGTCTTTATAATGAAAAAAGAATGTGCCTTGGCACATTCTCGCGCCGAGGCGCGGTTGTTTCGGCAACCATCTACCTTTGCGCCGAGTGCGCATCCTCGCGGAGCATTTTTGTATGATAGGACGCAATTTCCTATCATATAAAAAATCATCCGGTCCTTTGCCATTTCTGACAAGGGACCGAATGACCAGATAAATTCGGCGGTACCACCCTGATTAGCGCTGCAATATCTGCAGAATCGCTCACTCTATGCTCCGTTAACGCCGGAAACTACGCTGCAGTTCACTGCAGGACTCCAAGGCCGGTTCAGCTTCCAGGGACATAAAGGCCTTGCACCAGATGGCCTTCTCTCTGTAATGTATTGTCTGCTTACTATTCCTCTTCCCAGTCATTGTCTTTGATCTATGTTCCGCGGCTGTTTTCGGATAGCCGCATACAATTCCAATAGGAACTGCATGGTTGATTTTAAGCCATTTTTCAGGCTTTGTCAAGGGAGCGTCCGCTTCCTTTTCCTAATTATTATAGTTTTCTTTTGTCTGCTTACTTTTGTGAAAAACATAAAATTTCTGTCAAAATCACCCTTATTTTTTGACTTGACATTTTATTTTTCCCTGCCTATAATGCAAACCATAAACTTAACCCCCACAGAGCACAGAAAAAAGGATACATCATCCCGGATTTTGGATCTGTAATATCAGGCAAAGGCGCTTGGAGATTTTTCTCTGAGCGCCTTTTGTTTTCTAAAAACGATACTTTTTCAAATTTTCAGAAAGGCTGAAACGATAAGACTTCATCGTCTCAGAAGGTGAATGATATGGCTGATATGGTAAAAGTCGAACATCTGAAAAAGAATTTTGGAGACCTGGAAGTGCTGAAAGATATTAACCTTACCGTAAAGGAAGGTGAAAAATTAGTCATCATCGGTCCGTCCGGTTCCGGAAAATCCACATTTATCCGTTGCATCAACCATCTGGAAGATCCGACCTCTGGAAACATCTCCATTGCCGGAACGCCTGTCACCAAAAAGAATTATCTGGAGATGGCAAAAAAGTATTCTTCCATGGTATTCCAGCAGTTTAACCTCTACCCGCATCTGACGGTGCTGGAAAACCTGACGCTGGCGCCTATCAAACTCCAGCATGTTCCGAAGGAAGAAGCAAAAGCCAACGCGCTAAAGTGCCTGGACCGCGTAGGACTCAAAGCAAAGGCCGGAAATTATCCGGTACAGCTCTCCGGCGGACAGCAGCAGCGTGTCGCCATCGCAAGAGCACTGTGTACCAAACAGCCTCTGATCTTATTTGATGAACCTACCTCAGCACTGGACCCGGAAATGGTTCAGGAGGTTTTAAATGTTATGGTTGAGCTGGCTCAGGAAAACATCACCATGATCTGCGTCACCCACGAGATGGGCTTCGCAAGGCAGGTTGCTGACCGGGTGATCTTCATGGACGGCGGATACATTGTTGAGGAAGGGACACCGGAACATTTCTTCACCGCTCCGGAAAACGAACGCACCAAAGCGTTCTTAAGCAAGATCTTACACTAATTATTTTTATGAGGAGGAAACAATTATGAAAAAGAGCATGAAAAAAGTAACCGCTATGACCATGGCCGCTATGATGGCCGCACTGTTAGGAGCCTGTGGCTCTTCATCATCCGAAACTACCGCTGCTGCCACCACCGCAAAAGCAGAAGAAACCACAGCCGCTGCTTCCGAAGCAGGTTCCACAGAAGCCTCCGCTTCCGGCGATGTCAGCGAAGATGTTCAGAAGATCATTGACCGCGGCGTTTTAAAAGTCGGCTGCAAATCCGATGTTCCGAACTTCTCTCTCCAGAACACCGCAACCGGCGAGTATGAAGGCTTTGAGGATGACCTCGCTTACAACATTGCCGGCGAGATCTTCGGATGCACTCCAGAGGAAGCAAAAGAAAAGAAACTGGTTGATTTCCAGGGTGTTACCGCAAAAACAAGAGGCCCGCTTCTTGAGAACGGTGAGATTGACCTGGTAATCGCAACCTTCACCATCACCGATGAGAGAAAAGAAACTTACAACTTCTCCACCCCGTACTATACCGATGCCGTTGGCCTTCTGGTAAATAACGATTCCGGCATTGAATCCATTGAAGACCTGGATGGCAAGATCATCGGCGTGGCACAGTCTTCCACCACCAAAGACGGCTTCAAGGCTTATGTGGAAGAACAGGGTCTCAGCGTAGATCCGGAATTCCAGGAGTTTGATGGTTACCCGGCACTGGCTCAGGCACTGGCAACCAAACAGATCGACTGCTTCTCTGTAGACCGCGCAATCCTTTCCGGTTATGTGAATGATTCCAACCACATCCTCTCCGACCGCTTCAGCGAGCAGGATTACGGCGTTGCTTCCGCAAAAGAAAATACCGGTCTTGCAGATCTGGTAGATGGGAAAGTAACTTCCATGATCTCTGATGGCTCCATGAAAGCCCTGCAGGATCAGTGGGGATTACAGTAAATCCAATCCTATAATATAGAAAAAGGCGCCGCAGACGCTGCTGCGCCTTTTCTGTTATCAAAAATCCGAAACAGCAAAGGAAGATGGTTATGATCAAAGGTCTTTTAGAAGGAAAACGCTGGGCTGCCCTGTGGAAAGCTATCCCAGAATACTATGTGCCAGGATTCATCATGACTCTGAAGATTTCCATTGTCGGCCTTCTGGTCGCACTGCTCCTGGGCGTGATCTTCGGCACATTCTCCACCATGAAATTCAAGCCGGCAAAACTCCTCTCCCGCATCTATGTCGAGTTTCTGCAGAATACACCGCTCGCGCTTCAGGTTCTCTTTTACTACTCTGTTCTTCCGATGATCTTCTCAAACTCCGGATTCCGCATCCCGAAATTCGCGCTTGGTGTCATCGGCGTTGGCGTTTACCACGGAGCTTACATTGCGGAAGTTATCCGAACCGGCATCGAGGCAGTACCAAAAGGCCAGTCTGAGGCAGCTGCATCCCAGGGTTTTTCCTATCTGGAAACCATGTATTATATCATTCTGCCGCAGACCATCCGCATCATCATGCCTCCGCTTGCAAACCAGGCACTGAACCTGGTAAAGAATACTTCGATCCTCGCCATGGTAGCCGGAATGGATCTGATGTATTACACCGATTCCTGGGGTGCTGACCGCGGATACTTCGCACAGGCTTATTTCACCAGTGCCCTGCTGTACTTTGTAATCTGCTTTCCGCTGGCCCGCCTCGGACGCTATCTGGAGATTCGCTCCATGCGCCTGCCAATGCCGAAAAAAATCGTGATCAAGGAGGAAGGCTCATGTTAATCTTATTCCATCAGATCTTTACCTTTGCGAATGTTACCTTCATGCTGAAGGGACTTGCCATGTCGGTTGCCATTGCAGTTCTTGCCACCACCATCAGTATGTTCTTCGGAACCATTCTGGCGCTGATCCGCACCTACGCGGACGGCCCGTTCGGATGGGCAGCCGGCCTTGTTGCCGTATACACAGAATTTTTCCGCTGCACGCCAAACCTGCTGTGGATCCTCTGGATCTACTTTACCATCAAGGGAAACAAAATTGCCGTTTCTGTGTTCGCGATTTCCCTGTTCACATCCGCTGTTATGGCTGAGATCTTCCGCGGCGGTTTAAATTCCATCCCGAAAGGACAGTTTGAGGCCGCACAGTCCCAGGGTTTCGGCTTTATACAGACTCTGTGGTACATCATCCTTCCGCAGACCTACAAAAAAGTCATCCCTGCTCTCCTCAGCCAGGTCATCACCATCATTAAGGATACCTCCTTCTTAAAGATGGTCGATGTAGCGGAGTTTATGCGCAACTGCGCGATCGTCATGGGCAGCATCTACGATGTCCGCGGCATGGTCATGCTGCTGGCGTTTGAGGGGATCTGCTATTTTATCATCTGTTTCACGCTCAGCTGTGTTGTGAGAGGTTATCAGAAAACCATCGTGACTGCTTAAGGAGGAATGAACCATGGAAAAATATAACATTACGATTACCAGAGAGTTTGGAAGTTTAGGCCGCCCCATTGCCCATGCCCTCTCCCAGAAACTTGGCATTGAATACTATGACCGCGATATCGTAGATGAGGTCGCCAAACAGTTAAACCTGCCGGTATCGCAGATCAGTGACACCGAGGAAAGCTCCCACAACCACTTCTTTGCCCACATGTTCCCGCTCGGCACCGACAAGCAGTACATACAGGATATGATCTTTGATGTGCAGAAAGACATCATCCTGGATCTGGCACGCAAGTCCAGCTGCATCATTGTGGGACGCTGCTCGGATTTTCTTTTGCAGAATGAACCAAATGTCATCAACATCTTCATCTATGCGCCGTACAAGGCGCGGCTGGAAAACTGCATTCACGCGCTGGAGATGTCCGAGGAAGACGCGAAGCGGACCATCATGAAAGTCGATAAAGCAAGAGCCGCCTACCACAAGCGTTACGCCGGATACTTCCCCGCTGACCCGATGCACAAACACCTGATGATTGATTCCTCCCTGCTGGGCATCGATGGAACCGCGGATCTGATCGCGGAGGTCGTACAAAAGAAGTTCCAGTAAATAATTCTATAAAGGTCCGAAGCCGGTCGGTGCGGTATGCCCGGCCGTTCGCCTTCGGACCATTTTTATAAAGATTCATATCCCATCTGCAGTGTGATCACTGCGTCTTCCGTCACTTCATCGCTCTCGAACCAGGTATAATTCCGCACGATCTCGGTCAGGTTTCCGCCCTCGGCGTCGTAAATCTGCTGCGGGATGCTCTCGATGAGTTTTCCCACGTTATCTCCGGCTTTTACCTCCGGCATGGGCTGGCCGGCTTTTTTGTAGAGCATGCCGATGGCGCAGGTAGCTTCACAAGTGTTGATGAGGCGCGCCGGCGGCGTAAAGATGGTTGATTTTAATTTGACGGACTGAACGGTCAGTTCATGCACCATAGCGGGCCACCTCCACAAGATTGGTATGCTGCGCGTTGCCCCGCGCGTAAGGGGTCGGGTGCAGGGATGTGAGCACGTTGATGCAGCCTGCCGTGTCGGTGCCATCTGCATCCGGCTGGTACCAGGCACCCTGAGAGATAGCCGTCACGCCTTTCATGATGCGCTCTGTGATATGTACCGGCATGCGGATCCGCCCGCGGTCGTTGAAGATCTCTGCGGTATCACCCTCTTTTAAACCGCGCGCCGCAGCATCGTCCGGATGCATCCAGAGGGCCTGCGGATCAACCTTATGCATCGCCAGGTTGTTATCGTGAATGCTGTGGCAGCGCCGTTTGGTGTGCCAGCCGGTCAGCTGCAGCGGATACTTCTCCGAGAAAGGATCCTGCGGCCCCTCCACCGGCGGCACATACCGCGGGATGGCCGGCATGAATTCTTTAAATTCCGTCCGGTAAACTTTCTCCGAAAAGATTTCGATCTTTCCGCTCTCTGTCGGAAATGGATGCGTTTCCGGATCGCGGCATTCTTCTTTGAAAGCAGTTTGAATAGGCTGCTTCTGATAGCGGAACAGCGCCTGCTCTTTAAAGATCTCATAATCCGGCAGTTCTGTCTCCGTTTTTCTTAATTCTTCATATAAATATTCCAGCCACTCCGATGCGGTGCGGCCGCAGGTAAACTGCTCTTTTAATCCCAGGCGGTCTGCCACCTCGGAAAGCCAGTCATACTCAAATCTTCCCTCATACAAAGGCTCCATCACCTTGTTGTTGAATCCCAGGAAATCCGTGTACAGCCAGGGCATTGTGATGTTCTCGCACTCAAACATGGAAATGCCCGGAAGCAGGATGTCGGCAAACTTCGCGCTGGCCGTCATGAACAGATCGCTCACTACAATGAACTCGCATTTACTCTCATCCCGCAGGATTTTCGCCGTGCGGTTGATGTCTCCGTGCTGGTTGATGAGGCAGTTGCCCGCCAGGTTGAGGATCATCTTGATGTCACTTTCCAGTGTGACCTGGTCTTCGGATCCATCAATCCACTGTACGCCGTCTAACTGGTTCATAGTATGGCCATGCAGCACGGCGTCCGTCCACAGATAAACCGGGATCTGGCGGTTGTAATGGTTTACCAGCTTCGGCCAGGATGGCAATTTGTGGTTCTCCCAGTCTGCGACTCCGCTGGCCCAGCCGCCGTGAATTCCTACATTGCCGGTCATGCAGGCCAGCAGGATGCCGCCCCGGGTACTCTGCTCTCCGTTGGCATTGCGCTGGGGGCCGTAACCCTGAATGAGCGCCGCGGGCTTTGCCGCAGCATAGCGCCTTGCCAGGCTGCGGGTGGTATCTGCCGGTACGCCGGTGATGCCTTCTGCCCACTCCGGTGTCTTTTTTATTCCATCTTTCTCTCCATATAAGTAGGAAAGATAACACTCAGAGGGATCCATGCCTTCCGGCATATGTGCTTTATCGAAACCGACGCAGCAGCGGTCCAGAAATTCCTGATCCTGTAACCCTTCCTCCATAATGACCCACGCCATGGCGTCCATAAGGGCACTGTCGGTGGCGGGACGGACCGGAATCCACTCCGCATCCAGACGTACTGCCGTGTCATTCTTTCTCGGATCAATGACAATGATGGGAATGCCCTTCTTTTTCGCGCGCAGAAGCACATTCATGGTGATGCTGTCAAATTTGGTTTCTTCCGGGTTGTGCCCCCAGAGGATAATAAGATTCGCATTCAGCCAGTCTTCGGGATCATGGCCGGTCTGGTTGGTGCCGTACATAATATCCGTTGCCTGGCGGATGCAGGCGGTGCTGTAGGAATTATAGTAATCCAGAAAACCGCCGTCCAGATTTAAGAGGCGCTTTGCCATGTTGTTGCCGCGGTTTAAGGCACTGATGCCGGTCGCATAGTTTACATAGCGGGAACCCGGTCCATAGGTATCGCGGATCCGAATCCACTCAGAAGCAATCGTATCGACTGCCTCTTCCCAGCTGATCCGCTCAAATTTGCCCTCGCCGCGCTTTCCCACGCGCTTCATCGGATAGCGCAGTCGGTCTTCGCCCAGAAAGGTTTTGTGGTAATTCATGCCGCGTACACATGCCGTGAGCGGTATCTCCCCCTCCGGCACATCACAGGGCCGCTCGGTCGTCAAATGATCGATCTGTCCGTCCTTCATGTGAACACAGATCACACAGCGTCCCCCACAGTTGTTTCTTCCGGTCGTTCGGATGACTCTCTCCTGCCCGTTTGTCTCTTCTGTCTTCACGCGTCTTCCTCCACAAACTCTCTCCGTTTCCGTCTCCGGTCGTGTTCTTCGTTTTCGTAAAACTTCTTCTTAGACTGATACATCTGCTCGTCTGCTTCTTTTAGCAGCGCATCCAGGTTTACACAAGATTCCTTCCAGACCGCGCCAAAGGAAATGCTGACATGATGCTGTCTCGTGTTCAGCTTGAGCTGGTCGATCAGGAACGCAAACTGCTGCTCCAGGACATTGGGGTACACAACGACAAATTCATCGCCGCCCACACGGTAAGTACAGTCCGGAAAAATCGCCACGATCTGCTGGGCTGCCCGGCGGATAAAGGAATCCCCTGCTTCATGTCCCTGCTCATCATTCACCTGCTTTAAGCCATTCAAATCGATATAGACCACGCCGATATTTTCCAGATGTTTTCCGCGGTACTTATCTAAAAACCGCATATAGCGGTTGCGGTTATACAAATTTGTTAAAAGATCACGGTAGCTTAAATATTTCAGTTTTTCCTGCTGCGCGCTGGTTTCTATACGGTTCACGATAAATGCCTGTATCGAAGTGAGCAGTTCAAAATCACAGCAATGACAGCGCGGATTATCGACTCCCAGAAATCCTGTAATCTCTCCATTCTTTTTTAATGGCACTGCGATCAGGCTGCTGATATTCTGCGCCTTTAAGATTTCATAGATACGCACATCGTCCTCATTTTTTTCGGCATCCAGATTGGAAATATAAAACATGCCGCGCTCCTCAAACATGTCCAGCCAGGTCTGAATCACAGAAATAGGAATATTTTTCAGATTCTCGATTTCCTTTGTGACCCCGGTTTTCGCGTACTCGTAACTATTGTGGATCAGTTTCTGCTCGTAATCTACATCAAAAATATAAGTACGGTCTCCGTGGAAATACTCTGTTACCAGCTCAAGCAGGTTGTTGAGCGCCCGGTCCACATCCTCGCAGCCGGAAAGTTCCGTCACACAGCTGATCAGCAGATTGCTCCGCTCCAGTTCCTCAACAGCCACCGCACGACTTTTCATGAGCTGGTGCATGGTCCAGATATTCCATAGGAAATAAAACAGAAGCAGCAGCATAACTGCCAGGTTCTTTTTCTCCAAATTTCCATATACGAGCAATGCAATCATTACTGTCATACCAATCAAGAGCAGCATCTGAACTATTCTGACTTTTCCTGTCTTCATACAACATCTCCCGCAGTTTTTATTTTCGCACATGCATATGAATTTATCCTAACACAATTCTGCCATTTTTTCTATGAAAACAGATGAAAAAGAATCCGGCTTGCCGGATTCTCGCGCCGAGGCGCGGTTGCTTCGGCAACCATCTACCATTGCGCCGAGTGCGCATCCCTGCGGAGCGCTTTTTGTATGATAGGACGCAATTTCCTATCATACAAAAAAACTGCTGTGCCGCGGTCTGCAATATCACAGCCCGGCACAGCAGTTTTCGTCTATGCTATATTATTTTAGTAGAACATCTGGGATCCCGGCCCTAACGGGAGGCCAAGCAGATACCATGCGGCAAACATTGCGATCCAGCCAAGCAGGAATGCAATGGAATACGGAAGCATGGTGGAAATTACACTTCCGATGCCTGCCTTCTTGTCGTACTTCTGGAAGAATGCCACAGTCAGTACGAAGAACGGCATCAGCGGAGCAATGATGTTGGTACTGGAATCACCAATACGGTACGCTACCTGGGTCAGCTCCGGGGAAAGGCCGAGGCGCATGAACATCGGCACAAAGATTGGAGCCATAATTGCCCATTTCGCGGAATCCACCGCAATGAAAATGTTGATGAACGCAGTCAGCACAATAAAGCAGATTACAAGCGGCAGGCCGGTAAATCCGACAGACTGCAGGAAATCCGCGCCGGAAACAGAAATGATGGTTCCCAGGTTGGAATAGTTAAAGCATGCAGTAAACTGAGCTGCGAAGAAAATCAGCACCATGAAGCTGGACAGGCCGCTGATGGTCTTGTTCATCAGGGCAACCACGTCTTTATCATTCTTGATGACACCAGCTCCGATACCATAGGCAAGACCCGGAAGCAGGAATAACAGCATCATGAAGAAAATGATACCGCTCATGAACGGGGAGCTTAAGAAAGAATGAGTCTCCGGATTGCGAAGCAGGCCATTTGTCGGAACAACCAGCGCTGCCATCAGTGCTACATAAACCAGTGCAGTGATGCCCGCGAAACGCATGCCGCGCTTCTCGTTCTCCGCAATATCCTGAACCTGCTCAGACTCATCCGGAACATACGGAGTCAGGCGCGGCTCAATGAGCTTGTCAGTCACCAGCGTTCCGATCACGGTGATGAGAACGGTGGATGCCATCATAAAGTACCAGTTTGCAACCGGAAGTACCGTATAGCCCGGATCCAGCATCTGCGCTGCCTGGGTGGACATGCCGGCAAACATCGGATCGTTGGTTCCGATCAGGAGGTTTGCGCTCCATCCGCCGGAAACACCAGCAAACGCTGCTGCCAGACCTGCTATCGGATGGCGTCCAAATGCCATGAACAGGATCGCGCCAAGCGGAACGAGTACCACATATCCGGTAGAAGACGCGATGTTAGACATAATGCCAAGGAACACAACCACTGCCGTTACCATTCCCTTCGGAGTGGATGCAGCTACCTTGCGCAGCAGTGCTGACATGAATCCGGTACCATCTGCAACGCCGACACCGATCATAATCGTAAATACAGTTCCCAGAGCGAAGAATCCGGTAAAGTTGCCAACTACTGTGGTTACCATATGCCGGATGCTGTCCGGCGCAAGCAGGCTGACTGCTGCCACCGTTTTCTGGGTGATCTCTCCAGACGCACTGTCGAGGAAATCGTAGGTTACAGAGACACCGCATGCCGCGCAGATTGCGGAAAGGATGATCACAACCCCGGTTAAGATCAGAAAGATCGTTGCCGGGTTCGGAAGTCCGTTACCCACGCGCTCTACGGTATCGAGCGCCCGCAGAATAAACCCCTTTTTTTCTTTCGTTTTTGCTTTTGCCATGTTAATTTTCTCCAATCATGATTTTGATGATCTCATCGTTGGTTTCTTTCATACCTTCTTTTCCAAGGCGGCCAACATTCTTTAACGTGCTCTCAACCCCTTTTGACACGATTCCGTCTCCGCCATAAAACTGCTGTCCGCGGATATACATATTATACCCGAGAATGCCTGCATCAACCGCCGATGCGATCTTTGCCGCGCAGGATGCCTTCGCTCCGTCGCAGACAATACCGGAAACGATTGCCAGCGCATTGACCACAGTGTGTGTCACTTCCTTGTAACCGCCACCGCATAAGTACGCGATGCCTGCACCGGCTCCTGCTCCTGCTCCAACTGCTCCACAGTAAGCAGACAGGCGGCCGATCGGCGTTTTGACGTGAATGGTCGTTAAGTTTGAGAGTGTCAGGGCACGATAACGCATCTCATCGCTCACGCCAAGCTCTTTCGCGTAAACGATGACCGGCACGGAAGTCGTGATTCCCTGATTTCCGCTTCCGGAGTTGATCACAACCGGAAGCTCACAGCCATTCATACGGGCATCGGAACCGGCTGCCGCCATGGCCTTTGCCCGCACGCGGACATTATCGCCATCCATGGCTAACAGCACCTTTCCGATATTTGCGCCGTACTCATGCTGGATGCCTTCCTCCGCGATTGCCATATTACAGGCAATCTGCTCGTCCAGAAGGTCTTTCACATCCGCGATATCCACAGTCTTCGCAAAATCCCAGATATGCTCCATGTCGAGAAGATTTCTGTCGGTCAGGCCCTCCTCACTGTCTCCGGCCACCGGAGTCTGGCTGAGTACCTGTCCATTCTTCTCGATGAGGACAATATTCGTGTGGAAGTTTGCAATGCGGACTTTCGCATAAGAAGTTCCATGATACAGCTTCACGATAATGTCGAACGTACATCCTTTATCGATGTGCTCGACCTCGATCGGAACCTCCTCCATAAACTGTTTCATCTGCTGAATCTGCTCCGGAGTCACCTCGGCGATGACCTCCAGCTTCTTGTCCGGATTTCCGGCCACAATACCGGCCGTCACTGCCGCATCAATGCCTTTTAAATGATCAGTGTTCGGAACAATGACAGATTTTACATTTTTAATAATGCTTCCGCTCGCCTGCACAGTTACCTTATCCGGCATTTCGCCCAGCGTTTTACGTGCCACCGCGCCTGCGTAAGCCAGAGCAATGGGCTCCGTGCAGCCCATAGCCGGAATCAGCTCTTCTTTCAGAATCTGAATGTATGCCTGATAGCGCGGATCTGTCTTTTTCATCTCGCGTTTCCCCTTTCTTTTTCTTGTCTAATTGATAATTTTATCGTAACATAAAGACAGATTGATGTAAAATTTAAAGATTTTATCACATCGTTTAAATTTTTTTAATGATTGTAAGGAGAAACACATGGAATTTCGGGAGATCAGCACCTTTTTGCAGGTTGCGCAGCAGCAAAGCTTTTCCAAAGCAGCAAAACAGCTCGGCTATTCCCAGGCCGCTGTCACCATTCAGATCAAACAACTGGAAAATGAACTTGGTGTCCATCTGTTTGACCGCATCGGCAAACAGATCTCTCTGACACATCAGGGGCAGATTTTTTACCGCTACGCCATTTCCGTCGTAAAGAGCATGGAACAGGCCAAGGCTGCGGTCTCCAACGTACTTGACACCTCCGAGCTGAATGGGCGGCTCTGCCTGGGTACCATTGAGTCCATCTGTGCCTCAATTTTCCCGGAACTGCTTGCCGAATATCACCGGCTCTACCCGAAAGTCAGCATCAGCATTATGACCGATTCTCCGGATATACTGCTGGAACGAATGAACGAAAACGCCATTGATATCGTATACCTGCTCGACAGGCAGGTATACAACAGCCGCTGGAAAAAAACGCTGGAAATACCAGAACGCAACATTTTCGCGGCATCTCCGCAGCATGCGCTCGCACAGGAGGAGCGTGAGCTGGACCTGGATGAAGTACTTCAGTTTCCCTTTCTTTTAACAGAAAAAGATGCCAGCTACCGCTACATGCTGGAGCAGTATCTGGCATCCACAAACCGTGTTATCCGTCCATTTCTGGAAATCGGCAACACTGAGTTCATTATTCGTATGCTGTTAAAAAATATGGGCATTTCCTTTCTTCCGGAATTTACCATTCGCCGGGAACTGGCACAGGGCCAGTTGAAAGAGCTGAAGGTGCGCGGCTTCCACATGCAGACCTGGCGTCAGATCTTTTACCATAAAGATAAATGGGTGACGCGGGAAATGCAGGAATTTCTGCGCCTTGCGGAAAAAATGGGATAAGGTCCTTATTTCTGGCTTTCCTCGTAGCACTGACGTACTGCCTGTGCAAGCTGGTCTGCGCAGGAAGTATCACGGCTGCCGCAGGTATTGCCATGAAGTACATTGTAAATCTGGTCTACGGTCATGCCGTCTACCAGCTTGCTGATTGCCTTTAAGTTGCCGTTGCAGCCTCTGGTAAACTCTACATTCTTTACTACATTGCCCTCTAAGTCAAAAGACAGAGAGGTCGGGCACACATTGTGCGGTTTTACGGTATATCTCATATACAACTCCTCCTTTTAGTTTTAATGTTCTTTCCGCCCCTGACCCGGGCGGATGCCATGCCAGCCCCGAACCGGGCAGGCATTCCGGATGGATCAGTCACTGTCCGGAAGCAGCTTGATGCGCACGATGATCCGGCGGACAAAGCTTCCCTCCGGAACTTCAATATCTTCCTCGTGGCTCTGGGCCGGGAACTCACCGCCCTCTTCCAGTTCTACCATCAGCCAGTTGTAGGCTGCCTCTCTGGCATCGTCCAGAGCATCCTCTAAATCCGGTCCGTCGCCCTCGCAAAGCTCAAGATCCGGAAATACGATATGGAATCCATCATCATCTTTATGCGGTGTAATGACCGCAGGATAAGTAAATGTCATGATCTTCCTCCAGTTTCTTCTCAACTTGATTGAAGGGGCTGTCGCAAAATTAAATTTGCCCCCAATTGTTCCAAATACAGCATCTATCAGTATACGACATTTTCTTTTAGATGTAAATGGAGGAATTTTCTGAACTGCAGCAAAGCCACAGGACGCAGACGGGAACGAATGCTTCCCTGCACTGCGCTGTGGCTTCTATAGTTAAAATCTTCTTCCGTGTCTCCGCAGGCTTACCCATGGACTCACCTTTTTTTGATTTGTACTTCCTTTGTACAGTCTATATTCTGTCCAGACCACCTGTTTCTATGCAGGTGAAGACGGATTTCCGGATCCTATTTTTTTATCAGATTCCGAATAGCATCCTCAAACTGGCGGAAGATGCCGCCGGACGGCTCATGGCGGAATGTCATGCTTTCTCCCGTGACCGGATGCGTGAAGGTGAGCTCAAACGCGGCGAGTGCAACATCTGCTTTCGGAGCGCGGGCACAGCGCGCGGCGAGACCAGGACGGCGGCGGAAACCTGCCGGCCGGCTGTCTCCTGCATTCTGCACTGCTGCCTGTCCGCTGCCTGCATTCTGCCCCACTGCCTCACTTCCGCGAACGGCGTCCGGGGCTGATGCCTGCTGCCTGTTTCCCGCAATCTGATCCGCCACTTTTACTCCTGCCTGGTTTCCGGCCTGAAATGCCGGGTTATAGCGGTTATCTCCCCAAATCGGCGTTCCGTGCCCGGACATCTGCACACGGATCTGATGATGGCGGCCAGTCAGAAGCTCAATCTCAGCAAGCGTCAGCTCTCCATATGGCTCTATGGTCTTTGTTTCCACAGTCCGGCAGATGAGTTCCGCTCGTTTTCCACCTGTTATCCCCATATCCACAATTCTGGACTTATTTTCCTTCTCATCTTTCAACAGATAATCCACATATTTTTCCACATTATCCACAGGTTTTCCACAAAGCACGGTGAGATATTTTTTATGCATCTTTCCTTCCGAAACCTGCTTACTAAGCGCTCCGGCAGCATCTTTCGTCTTGGCATACACCATAACTCCACTCACCGGTTTGTCCAGCCTGTGGATAACTCCAACATAAGGCTCCGGCACCTTTGTGGACAAGTTGTGATTATCCCCCGCCTTCTTTGTGGATAAGTATCGTTTGATCTCACTCACCATATCGGCATCAAATCCGCGGCCGGACTGGGATTCCATTCCAACCGGCTTCCACACAACCAAAACTGCGTTATCTTCATATAGTATATTCAACATTCTGCTGTCACCCTGCCGCTGTCCACGCGCTGTGAACGGCAGCATTCCCTTCTGTATTTTATTCGATTCCCTCCCGGTCTATCCCTGGAGGTTTTCGTAGGTTTTTGTCAGATAGTTTGATTTTCAAAGTTTTTTCTGAAAATCTCTTGCATTTTTCGCCCTTCAGTTGTATAGTATAGAAAACAGTTAGATATAGTTTTTAAAACTACATCAAGGTTATCCATCCTGTTTGCTTTTATGTATTCTCGGAATCTCTTTGTGCCTGTTTTTGCGAGATGATTTTTGTCAGTTGTGTGCAAATTTTTGAGGCGTACACGGCGTGTACGTTGATAAAATTTGTGCATGACTGGCAGAAAATCAGCCGCAAAGGCAGGTGCAGGAGAGACTCCGAGAGTGCATTTTCCCTGAAAGGAGGAATCGTTATGACTCTGAAGATTAAAGATCCGGGCAGTGCCCTGACTCATTTTATTGCCATGATCCTGGCTCTGTGCGCCTCTTCGCCCCTCATCATTAAGGCTGCCGGGGAACCCGGCTCTGCCCATGTACTGGCACTCTCTATTTTCATCACCAGCATGGTCCTGCTCTATGCGGCAAGCACGGTTTACCACACCCTGGATATTTCCCCGAAAGTAAACCAGATCCTGCGCAAGGTCGATCACATGATGATCTTCATCCTCATTGCAGGAACTTATACGCCTGTGTGCATGCTCGTCCTGGGTGATCGTACCGGCTGGATCATGCTCGGCCTTGTATGGGGAATTGCCGCTGTTGGCATCCTCATCAACGCTCTGTGGATCACCTGTCCGAAGTGGTTCTCATCCCTGGTCTATATTGCCATGGGCTGGGTATGCGTGCTGGCTTTCGGCAAGATCATTGCAGCGCTGCCGCGCCAGGCATTCGGCTGGCTTCTCGCAGGAGGCATCATCTACACCGTTGGAGGCATCATCTATGCCATGAAACTTCCGATCTTCAACCAGAAGCACCGCTACTTCGGTTCCCATGAGATTTTCCACCTGTTCGTGATGGGCGGAAGCCTCTGCCACTACATTATGATGTACGCCTTTGTCGCCTGAATTTTCCAAGCCGCCTGTCTCTCTCCGGAGTTGGCGGCTTTTTACTGGCGTCCCGGCATCTGCTGATCCTGAAATGTTCCGATCAGCTCCAGTTTTTCCTTCCGGCTCAGCTGCTTGACCGTCCACTCCCGCCGCATGGCCTCCTTTTTCGTGCTGAATGTCTCATAATATTTCAGCACGACAGGCCTGCGGCTTTTTGTATACTTGGCACCCTTTCCGGCATTGTGCGCCGCAAGGCGCTTTTCCAGATTATTGGTCCAGCCGCAGTAAAGCGTTCCATCCGCGCACTCCAGAATATAAGTATAATTCTCCTCTGACATGATTGGGCCCTTTCTCTCATGTATCATCCTATCATAAGAAACTGTTTCCCGCAATCTCCCCAAACGCTATGTAGGCGGCGCCTGCTGCCTGCAGGATTCCTGTTTTCACAATCTGTGAAACATTCCACTGCAAATTCAGCATGCGCCGCCCAGGTTTCCCTGATCTATGAAAAGCACCGGCCCAGTGCGGGGACCCGTTTTCCGGCTCCTTTTATACTTTATCTTATGAAGAAACCAGCAGAATGTGCAGATTTCTCATCCCCGTTCACGCGCTGCTGAGACCGTCTCTGCCAGAAGGCAGGCCTATTCCCGTCCGCCACACTTTAGACCTCCTTGACCAGGATCAGGCAGTCACCCGCCTTTATCGCGCCGCCAGGCAGATCGTTTCCGGCCAGGATCGAATCCTCCGTGGTGTGAAAGCGTTTTGCGATATCCCACAGGCTCTCCTGCGGCTGCACGATGTAGCCGACGATTCCCGGCATCACTTTCAGTTTTTCTGTATCCATCGGAAGCGCCTCCGCGCGCAAAATGACCTGACGCTTCTCCGGCTGCAGCACAAACAGATCCAGCGTGATCACACCGCGGATTTCCGCCTGTCCGCCTCCCGCCATGACCGCGGTAAGCTGTTCCAGCCCCGGCTCCAGATACCAGATACTGTCTTCCCGGATGCCCGGCACTTCCGCTTCATAATGGAACGGCACCATGCGGACTGCCGCCTGTACCGGCCTGCTGTCATCATCTGTCAGGTACAAAAGCTTCACTTCCAGCACGCCATCCACCACAAGCGCGTTCTCCGCCGCCTCGATCCCATCCACCTTGACGCTTCCGCTGCTGTGACAAATCTGCAGCACGCGCGGCTCTGCGTCAAGCTCCACTTTTTCCGCCACTTTGCACTTTCCGAGATTGCGGGTCAGGATGCGGTCGAACACGGCATCCCCGGTATCCATCACAATTTCCCGGTTCGTGGCGTACAGATCCTGCAAAAGTTCCAGTTCCTGTTCCTCATAAAGGCGCACATCGAGCTCGATCACCGCATCCACGGAAAGCTCCCGCATTTCCCCGTCATAATCCGGTTTCTCCTCCATGTCACGATGAATGAGACGGATTCCAATGACCGGGATCATATCCGGCGACGCGCCCTGCATCTCCACCTCCCCGGAAAACGGGATGCTCTCCTCCGCCCACTGCACCAGACCACTCTCACCGCCCTCATAGAGCGCAAACACCAGAAGCGTTCCCTCCAGATGAATCTGTCCGTCCAGCGGCTTCGCCTGGCAGGCAGAGAGCTTCATCTCCGTCCAGAGCATCCGCTCGATCGCAGGCTTGCTGCCGGGCAGCGTAATGTCCTGCTTTACCCGGTAGGTGTCTTTCCGGCGCAGGGCAATCGCCGCAGCCGGGAGCGTTTCCGTTTTTACCTGCAGGCGGATCTCATCACCCGCGGACTCCCCGGCGCACTCCGCGCGCACCGCCGCCTCCGTGTCAAACAGCGCCTCCGCTTTCGCTTCCAGTGTCACAAGCGCCTTGATGCCAAGCTTTCTTGAGTGGATCATCTCCGTGTTCAGATCATCGATCTGCCAGGAAACACTGACATAATCCTTCTCCTCCAGATCCGGCACATTCACGGCTTCCTCGAACGGGATTGTTCCTCCAAGCGTCTGCAGGCCGCCTTCCTCCCTGCGGTAAAGTACATGAAATTCCAGCTTTCCGCGCACCGTGAGCCGCTCGCGCTGCACCTTCACCGGCTCTAAAAGAACCACTCCGGAGTCCAGGATCACCTCACCGATATCGCTCATGGTGTCCGGGACAATAAAATCATCATCCAGTGTCACCTGAGTCGTTGTCTGGCTCTTTAAGCGGTTTCTGTGTATATTCTGTTTTTCCAGTTCCAGCATAAAAAAGCACCCACCTTCCTTTCCATATCAAAACCCTTTACAGAAAGTCTATGTGAGTGCTTTTTGTTTTATGATACTGCCATGCCGCGTATTCCCGGCATGCCTACTGCTCTTTTGATGATTCCTCAAGCTCTTTTTTCAGGCGTTCCAGCTCTGTCTCAAGTTCTTTGATGCGCTGCTCCACCTTATCAAAATGTTCCATGGTGACTGCCTTGTTCTGATTCTTGATTGGCACACCTGCTACCTTGACCGGACGCGCCGGAATGCCGACCGCCGTGGTGTCATTGTCGAGCGGTTTTAAGAGTACCGCGTTCGCTGCGATCTGACAGTTATCGCCGACCTCGAACGCGCCCAGGATCTTGGCACCGCAGCCAACTGTGACATTGTTTCCCAGGGTAGGATGACGTTTTCCTTTATTTAAGCCGACGCCGCCCAGAGTAACGCCCTGGTAGATGGTGCAGTTATCGCCCACAACGGTAGTCTCTCCAATCACAACGCCGCAGCCATGGTCGATCAGGATGCCGTGTCCGAGTTCCGCGCCCGGATGGATCTCGATCAGGGTAAAAAAGCGCGCGATCTGTGAGATCAGACGTGCGATAAAAAACATGTGATGCTTATAAAACCAATGCGCAAACCGGTGCCAGATCAGGGCATGAACGCCCTGGTACAGCAGGAGTACCTCCAATGCGCTTCTCGCTGCAGGATCACGCTCCTGCACAGCTTTTACATCCGTCCAGATATCTTTTAAGATCATAACTCAAGCCTCCGCATCTATCCTATTATGCCTGCTGCCGCCTGTTGACCCGCGGCAGTCAGGTGTTTTCTGTCAATGTTGCCGTTCCTGCTATTTTACCATATGATGCGAAGGAAATACAAGTGCTGCTGTAAGAATTCCTACCAAATTACTAGAAATTATGTTACTGTTCACACATTGTGCAAACAGTAACGGGATTTTGCCGATGCTTCGCATTCCAAATCGGCAAAATCTGCTACCATCACTGTATCATACGGAATTTTCAGTTCAGAAAATTCCTACCTGTGAACTGTAACGAAATTGCTACTGAAATATAACCGGCTCCTCCAGATACTCGGTTTTGATGACAATATACGGATACGATTTTTCCGCGCCGGTCTGCTCTCCCGCCTCCGGCCCGTTCAGCTCCGTGTCCGCCACAATGGCATTTTCCGTCAGGTAGAGTTCCCGGACCAGAATGCTGTAGCCGCCGCTCTGCTGTTCCCCGTATCCAATCACTATGTAAAGATTCTGCTCATCCGTGTAAGTGAGTTTGAACGGTGCCTGTTTCTTCTCACCGATCACGTTCTTCAGTTCTTCCGGAAGATCGTCCTCCCCCACAACCGTAAACTCCAGGTCGCGTACCTTTTCCAGATCATCTTTCTCCACACTGCAGGCCGTAAGGATCCGTACCACCAGGACCCACGTGATCAGAGCCGCGACGACCAGTACCTTCCTGCCCGATTGTTTTCCCATAACAGCCTCCCCGAAAAAATTTGATAGTAATAACCTATTCTTTCCGGGATGGATGTATGCATGGTTTCCTTACTTCAGTTTTTTTTACTTTCGGTTTCCGGTCTTCACATCCACCTGGTTGCGAAGCGCTTCTTTCTCGCCAGCCAGGTATTTCTGCAGATTCTCTCCAGCAATGCGGACGATGCGCTCAAAGGTCTCCTGCAGATGAAACTTTCCGGCGCTGTGCGGGGTGATGATGGTGCGCGGCGCATCCCACAGCGGATGGTCTGCCGGAAGCGGCTCCGGCTCCGTTACGTCCAGGGCACAGCCTGCCAGGGCACCGCCCTCGCGCAGGACTTTGTTTAAGGCATCGCAGTCTACCGCGTCACCACGGCCTGCGTTAATCAGATAGCTGCCCGGCTTCATGAGGCGCAGGCGGCGCTCATCCATAATGTGATGGGTAGCCGGGGTACTCGGCAGAATGAAGACCGCAAAATCTACCTTTGGCAGCACCTCGTCCAGCTGATCCATGCTGTAGATCTCGTCAATAAACTCCGGTCTTGCTGACACATTGCGGCGGATTCCGATGGTATGGCTTCCGAGTGCTTTCATGCGCTTTGCGTACTCACTTCCGATATCGCCAAGACCGGCAATTAATGTGGTGGAATTCCAGATGGAAGTCACACTGCCCTCTTCCTTCCAGTCGTGCTTCACCTGATTCTTCATATATAAGTCCATCTTGCGGCAGAGCATCATGGACATGGCTACCATATGCTCGGAGACAGACAGGCCATAAGCTCCGGTCGCGCAGGTCAGAATGGTATCCGGACCGATCACGCCCGGCTTGCAGTACTGGTCGGAACCGGCAGAGTTTAACTGCATCCACTCCAGGTGGTCATTCTGCTTCACCAGTTCCGGACTGATGTTGCCGAAAATGATGTCCGCTGCCTTTACCTCCTCTGCAGTGGCAGTCTTGATGGTGGTGTAACGGAACTCACAGTCCGTTCCGATTTTCTCTATGTATGCCTTATGCGTATCATCAAAAGGCATGGCTACTAAGATGTTCTTCATGGGGGATCCTCCGTATTGGAATTGTTTTTTCTTTTCCCATTTTAGACCATATTCATCGAATGCACAAGAAAAAATCTATTGCTTGTCTCCACAGACCAGCAATGGTAAAATAGAAAAACAACGGAATGCCAGAAACAATCGGGAAAGGAGGCATCCATCTTTTGAGCGAACAGCTGAAACTTCCTATTGGAATCGAAAGCTTTTCCAAAATACGAACCGGCGGTTTTTACTACGTAGATAAAACACGTCTGATTGAGCAGCTGTTAAAGAATCCCAGCGAAGTAAGCCTGTTCACACGGCCGCGCCGTTTTGGAAAATCCCTGAATATGAGCATGCTGCAGAATTTCTTTGAGATTGGACGCAATCACACTCTTTTTGACGGTCTGGAGATTTCCCATAATACCGCGCTGTGCAATACCTATATGGGACAGTTTCCTGTCATTTCCATAACGTTAAAAGGAGTGGACGGTCAGACCTATGCAGATGCTGTGACGGCCATGAAAGATATCATCGGTATGGAAGCCGCCAGATTTCCATTTCTGGCCAAAAGTCCAAATCTGACAAACACGGAAAAAGAACTTTACAACGGCTATATCAACGTGAACAACGGTATTTTTTCCATGCCAAACGAGGCCATTCCCACCGCCTTGCGAAATCTGTCCATCCTGCTGGCCAAACACTACCAGAAGGAAGTAATCATTCTGATTGATGAATATGATGTTCCGCTGGATAAAGCCTTCCAGCATGGTTACTACAACGAAATGATTTCCCTGATCCGTACTATGCTCGGAAATGCATTAAAAACAAACAACAGCCTGAAATTTGCCGTGCTGACCGGATGTCAGCGCATTACCAAAGAAAGTGTATTTACCGGACTCAATAATTTCAAAATTTATTCCATCACCAGCACTGCCTTTGATGAATATTTTGGTTTTACCGATTCTGACGTAAAAGAGTTACTTCTTTACTATGACCTGGAATCTAGCTATGAAACTGTCCGAACCTGGTATGACGGCTATCATTTCGGAAATATGGATGTATACTGCCCGTGGGATGTCATCAATTATTGCGCCGACCACCTGAGTGATCCATCGCTTCCGCCCCAGAATTACTGGCTGAACACAAGTGGAAACGCCATCGTCCGCCGATTTATTGACATGGCCGGAGCACAAACCCGGAATGAGATTGAAAACCTGATTGCAGGAGAGGCAATTTCCAAGGAAATCCACCAGGAACTGACTTACAGTGAACTGGATCAAAGCATTGAGAATCTCTGGAGCGTCCTCTTCACCACCGGATACTTAACTTCCAGAAACCGTACCCAGGAAAATCTGTATTCGCTGATGATCCCGAATCAGGAAATCCGGGGACTGTTTATCGATCAGATACGTACCTGGTTTAAAGAAACATCCTGGGCCAACAAAGAAACCATTTCTGCCTTTTGCAATGCATTTCCTGAAAGAAATGCTGCCGTGATTGAAAACTTGTTTGATGACTATCTCTGGAATATGATCAGTGTCCGGGACAATGCCACAAAGGAGAAAAAAGAAAATTTTTACCATGGAATTCTCCTGGGTCTGCTCCGGTTTAAAGAAAACTGGATCATAAAATCCAATGCGGAATCCGGAACCGGTTACAGTGATATTCTGATTAAGATACCAGAAAAGCGCCTCGGCATTGTGATTGAACTGAAATACGCGGATGACAGAAATCTGGATGCCGCCTGCGACAAAGCTCTCACACAAATTGAGGACCAGCAATATGCTGCCGTTCTGGAAGAGGACGGCATG
>CAKRRJ010000025.1 GCA_934394615.1 uncultured Lachnospiraceae bacterium | reverse complement strand
ATGGGCAAGCCGATCATCCTGGTGGTGGACCATTATGTGCCGACCTACGACAAGGACGCAGGTTCCAAGACCACGTACCAGTATTTAAAGATGTTCTTAAAGAAGGGCTATGTGGTAAAATTCCTGGGCGACAACTTCATGAATGAGGAGCCCTACACCAGCGAACTGGAGCAGATGGGCATCGAGGTCTTATACGGACCGGAGTACCAGGTCAAGATCTGGGACTGGCTGCGTGACCATGGCGATGACATTGCGGTGGCTTACTTAAACCGCCCGCACATTGCGTCCAAATACATCGATTACATTTTAGACAATACCGATATCAAGGTGATCTACTACGGACATGATCTGCACTGGCTGCGGGAGAGCCGTGAGTACCAGATCACCAAGGATCCGAAAATCCGCGAGGATGCGGAATACTGGAAGTCCGTTGAGTTTACGCTGATGAGCAAGGCGGCTGTGTCCTACTATCCGTCTTACATTGAGCGCGACGCGATCCACGAGATCGATCCGACCATCAACGTAAAAGACATTACGGCTTATGTGTTCGATGAATTCAAGTCTGACATTCAGGAAGACTTCGCGAAGCGCAACGGACTGCTGTTTGTCGGAGGCTTCGCGCATCCGCCGAATGCAGATGCGGTGCTCTGGTTTGCGAAAGACATTTACCCGCGCATCCGTCAGAAGATGGAGGCAGCAGGCCAGGTTCCGCCGGAGTTTATTGTGGTTGGTTCCAAGGTAACCGACGAGATCAAGGCGCTGCAGCAGCCGGGCAACGGCATCATCATCAAGGGCTTTGTTTCCGAGGAAGAGCTGAGTGAGCTTTACGCGACCTGCCGTGTGGTTGTGGTTCCGCTGCGTTATGGCGCAGGCGTGAAGGGCAAGGTGGTTGAGGCCATCTACAACGGCGCGCCGATCGTCACCACTTCCATCGGAGCAGAAGGAATCCCGCAGGTAGAGGATGTTCTTTTAGTAGAAGACGAGCCGGAGGCATTTGCCGAGACGGTAACCAGACTCTACCAGAGTCCGGAGGGCTGCAAGGCGCTCTGCGAGAAGACCCAGAGTTACATCCGCACCCACTTCAGCATGGATGCGGCATGGAAGGTCATCGAGGACGATTTTAAGAGATAAGAAAAGGCTCCGGCATCTGCCGGAGTGCAAAAACAGACAAGACAGCCGCTTTGGCGGCGCAGGAGGATACAATGCAGGCAATTTTACTGGCCGGCGGTCTGGGAACCCGGCTTCGGAGCGTAGTGAGCGACCGCCCGAAGCCCATGGCCCTGATCGGCGAGAAGCCATTTATGGAGTATGTGGTGCACGAACTTTCCCGGCATGGCATCACAGATATTATCTTTGCTGTGGGCTATAAGGGTTCCATGGTGGAGGAGTATTTCGGGGACGGAAGCGGCTTTGCCGCACCGGACGGAACTCCGATCACGGTACATTATGCTTATGAGGAAGAACTTCTCGGCACGGCCGGAGCCATCAAAAATGCAGGTAAATTTGTCACAGAAGACAGCTTTTTTGTCCTGAACGCGGACACGTTTTACCAGATCGATTACAGCCGCCTGGTGAAGATGCAGCAGGAAGCAGATTTGGATATGGCACTGGTGCTTCGCGAAGTGCCGGACATTTCCCGGTACGGGGCAGCTGTATTAACGAACGGATGCCTCACCGGCTTTAACGAAAAGAGCGCGGAGGCGAAGCCGGGCACCATCAACGGCGGCGTGTACTTAATGAAGCGCGCCTTGATTGATGAGATCCCGGCAGGAAAGGTTTCCCTGGAAAATGAGATGATCCCGAAGTGGCTTTTGGAGGGCCGCGCGTTAGGTGGCTTCGTGAATGATGGCTATTTCATCGACATCGGCATTCCGGAGGCCTACTATCAGTTTATTGAGGATGTAGAGAAAGGAGTAGTGGTATGGTAATCAGGGGACGGGCACCGCTTCGCGTCAGTTTTGGCGGCGGCGGTACGGATGTAGCGCCATTCTGTGTGGAGCAGGGCGGAGCCATCATCGGCAGCACCATCAACAAATATGCGTACTGTTCCATCGTTCCGAGAGAGGATGACCAGATTATCGTACACTCTCTGGACTTTGATATGACAGTCAAATACAACGCGAAGGAGAATTTCGTCTATGACGGACGGCTGGATCTGGTCACCGCGGCCTTAAAGGCCATGGACATTAACCAGGGCTGTGAGGTTTACTTACAGTGCGACGCTCCGGCCGGTTCCGGACTGGGAACTTCTTCTACCGTTATGGTTTCCCTGTTAACGGCCATGGCCCGCTGGAAAGGCGTGGAGATGGACGCTTACCGCCTGGCTGACCTGGCTTATCAGGTAGAGCGCGAGGACTTAAAAATCGACGGCGGCTATCAGGACCAGTATGCGGCAACCTTTGGCGGCATCAACTTCATTGAGTTCCACGGCCGCAACAACGTGGTGGTAAACCCGCTGCGCATTAAGAAAGACATCCTGCATGAGTTACAGTATAACCTGCTGTTATGTTATACCGGCAACATCCATGTGTCCGCGAATATCATCAAGGACCAGGTGAAAAACTACGAGAAGAAGGATGCCTTCGATGCCATGTGCGAGGTAAAGGCGCTGGCTTACGCCATGAAGGATGAACTGCTGAAAGGCAATCTGCACAGCTTCGGAAAGCTTCTGGACTACGGCTGGCAGAGTAAGAAGCGTATGAGCAGCAAGATCAGCAACCCGCAGATTGACGAGCTTTACGATGAGGCCATCAAGGCGGGAGCCCTGGGCGGCAAACTGCTTGGCGCTGGCGGTGGCGGTTACCTTCTCATGTACTGCCCGTACAATGTAAAACATAAAGTGGCAGCCCGCATGGAGCAGATGGACGGCCAGCTGGCAGACTGGAACTTTGAGCTGCGCGGCGCCCAGTCCTGGATCGCGGATGAGAACCGCTGGGACTACAACGAAGTGAAGGTGCATCTGCCGAACGGTGATTACGAGTTCAAATTGTAGGGACAGGAAGAAGAAATATGGCGGCCAGGTATTTGAGGACTGGCTGCGCGATAAGGATAGTATATGGAAAAAGTAATATTTCTGGACCGGGACGGTACGCTGAATGAAGAAGTCAACTACCTGCACCGGAAAGAAGACCTGGTGCTCCTTCCAGGCGTGCCGGAGGCCTTAAAGGCATTCAAAGACCAGGGCTACAAACTGGTGGTCATCACCAACCAGGCCGGTGTAGCGCGCGGTTACTACACCGAGGACGATGTAAAAGAGCTGCACCGCTACATGAATGAACTTCTGGGGCAGCAGGGCGCGGCAATCGACGCGTTTTACTACTGCCCGCACCACCCGGAACACGGTATTGGAAAATACAAAATCCAGTGCCATTGCCGTAAGCCGGAAACCGGTATGTTCGAGATGGCAGAACAGGACTTCGCAGTGGATAAGGAAGCGTCCTGGATGATCGGTGATAAGCTGATCGACATTGAGGCTGGCAGAAACTACGGGGTCCGCACTGTGCTTGTGGGAACCGGGTACGGCGCTGGTGTTCATGAAGAACAGAAAAAAACGGGAATTTTCCCTTACGATATTTACGCGAAAGATTTGCTGGAGGCATATGATGAGATTAACAGAAAAACAGCAGGAAATCTTTGAGGAACTGTTTACACGTTATCCCGTGCTGGAAGCGAACCGGGAGGATATCTTAAACGTCTACGAGATCCTGCGGGAGTGTTTTGCGCGCGGCGGAAAGCTTCTGGTGGCCGGAAACGGCGGAAGCTGCGCGGACGCGGAGCATATTGTCGGGGAACTCATGAAAGGTTTTAAAAAGAAACGCACCCTGCCGAAAGAGCTTCGGGAGAGGCTGGAACTTGAGGACAGCACCTACGGCGCAGACCTGGCGCGAAACCTCGAGGGAAGCCTGCGGGCAATTGCCCTGGACGGGCATCCGGGCCTGTCCACAGCATTTGCCAACGACAAGAACGCGGACATGGTGTTTGCGCAGCAGGTCTGTGGATATGGGGATAAAGGGGATGTATTCCTGGGGATATCTACCTCCGGAAACTCCAGAAATGTGGATTACGCCGTGACGGTGGCAAAGGCGAAGGAACTTACCGTAGTCGGACTTACTGGAAAAGACGGCGGACTGCTTGGAAAGCGGGCGGACGCAGCCATTATCGTTCCGGAACAGGAGACGTTTAAAATCCAGGAACTGCATCTTCCGATTTACCATGCCCTGTGCCTGATGCTGGAAGAGGCATTCTTTGAGGATTAATATATTAATATAGAAACAGAAGATAAGGCAGGCAGCGTTTTGGCGCGGTCTGCCAGAATTATAACCGCTCAGGAAAGGAGAGAAAGCCGATGAACAGCCATACATTCGCGATCTGCGCGTACAAAGATTCACCGTATCTGGATGCCTGCATCCATTCCCTGAAACGGCAGTCCGTAAAGTCAAAAATCATTCTCTGTACATCTACGCCAAGTCCTTTTCTGGAGTCGATGTCAGAAATTTACGGGATTCCGCTGTATGTGCGGGAGGGAAAAAGCGACATCCAGGACGACTGGAACTTTGCCTACGAGAAGGCGGATACCCGTCTGGTGACGATTGCCCATCAGGACGACTGCTATCACCGCGACTACGCAAGGGCAGTGCAGCAATGCTGGGAGCGTTATCCGGATACAACGGTATTTACCACAGACTGCGCCATTTTAAAGGGAGATGACCCGCAGAAGCCGGGCATGATCCAGTTTATCAAAATGCTTCTGCGCCTGCCGCTGCGCCTGCATGGCCTGGCGGACAGGACGTTTGTGAAGCAGGCGGCGCTGATGTTTGGAAACCCCATTATCTGTCCGTCCTGCACGTACGACAAGGAGGCGCTGGGGGCACCGTTATTCAACTCCCCATACAAATTTGCCCTGGACTGGGACACCATGTGGAAGCTGGCAAAGCGGCCCGGGCGGTTTATCTGTGAGGAGCGTCCGCTCATCCGCTACCGCATTCATGATGGGGCAACGACAAAGGCCTGTATTGAGAATCATCAGCGTGCGGCCGATGAGACAGCGATGTATGCCAAGATCTGGCCGAAACCGGTGGTGGCAGTCCTGATGCATTTTTACCGCAGGGCTTACACGGCTTATGAAAAATAGTAACTGTGAGGGTACGGAACAGTTATGAAAAATAAAACGGAGTAAGGATGAATTATGGAAAAGATGGAATTTAGCGGAAAACAGAAGGCGGAAGCCATGCAGTACCAGTGGGCGAGAAGGGCGGACTTTTGGAAAACAGAGGCGCTGATCTTTTTTCTGTTAACTGCGTTTGCTTTTGTGGTGAACCGTCATATGGAGATCAAGGGACTTTACATGGATGATCTCTACCAGTGGTTCTGCTTTAACGATAACCCGTTTTTAGCGGCGGTATTTACAAGCGGCGGAACCCGTTTCCGTGCCCTTTATAACCTGGTGGCGTGGACGGAGATGAAGCTGTTTGGCACGCATGTAAACTGGTATGTGCCGTTTAACATCGTGTTAAACTCCTGCCTGGCTTACAACCTGTACCGGATGGCGAGAAAGTTCAGCCATTCCGCTTACGTTGGCATTTTGTGTTCGGTCATGTTTTTGATGTCCCGCATGTCCTACTACCAGATCGGGCAGGCACTGGGCCTTATGGAGACCATGGCCATGTGGATGGCGCTTGGAATCCTGTATTTTCTCCTGGAGTATCTGGGGGAAACAGACGAGGAGGCCGCAAACCGGAAACTTTACCTGGCGGCACTTCTCTATGTGTGCGTATGCCTGGTACATGAGCGCTACATGGTGCTGCTCCCGCTGTTTTATTTTTCCCTGATTTTTAAGCTGTCAAAGAACTGGAAGCTCTGGACCGTGCCGACCGTCGGCTTTGCCCTGATCCAGCTTCTGCGTTTTATCTTTATTGGAACCATCTCTCCGCCAGGAACCGGCGGAACTGATGTGGTAGATACCATGTCTGTGAGCTCTGTGCTGCACTTTGTGTTCAGCCAGATCGCCTACATCTTCGGCATCAATGCCGGACCGGAGCATCTGAACGGACAGAACTTCCGCGAAGCGCCGATCTGGATCACCATTCTCATTGCCCTGGCGGATCTGATGATCGCGGTTCTGGTGCTGGCAGCTTTCATTCGGATCATCCGCAAGGGAAAGAAGATGGTGCCGTATTTACAGAAGGCATTTCTGTTTGTGGCGTTCATTGGCGCCTGCATCGTCTGCTCCAGCGTGACCATCCGCGTGGAGATGCGCTGGGTGTATGTTTCCCTGGCGGCAGCGCTTTTATTCCTTGCCTGGATGTATGGCTGTCTCACGGAACTGATGGCAAAACGGGGACGCTGGGTACAGGCCCTTCCGTATTTGAGCCTGTTTACCCTGTATGTTCTGTTTATGCTTCCGGTGGAGCATTACTACCGCGGCCTGTTCCCGAACCTTTATTACTGGGCGGATCAGGAGCGCTATAACGCGCTGGCCGAGGAGACCTACGGACAGTACGGTGTCGGAATCTTTGGAAAAACCATTTACATTGTGGGCGATAAATTCGAGATGGATGATTTTACGCAGGCAGAGTTCTTCCGGGTGTTTGACCGGTTAAACCGCGAGGACTGTGTAAAGGTAGTCCACATTAAAGATTTGAGGGACATCGGCCTGATCACGGACGATATGCTGGTAATCCAGGAGGATCCGGAGAACAACCGGTTCCAGGATATCACCCATGCGGCATCCCTGTTTAAGTGCCGTCCGATCTACGGCTTTTATGATGACGGCTGGTTAGATGAGCGTGCGTCCGTGCAGGTTATGGCGGGAAGTACCGGAGAGATCCACTTGAGTTTTAACTATCCGCGCGACCTCACCGAGGATCAGTGGCTGACGGTCTATGTGAACGGTGAGCCGCAGGAATACATCAATTTTACGGAGCAGAATGAGGAGTGCACGATCGAGGTGGATCCGTACGAGCCGGTGACCCTGCGGTTTGAGAGTAATTTCTTTGTGCCGAACGCGCTGGAGAAGCGCGGCGTAACGCGCCTTGCGGTGCTTCTGAAAATGACAGCAGATTAACGTGTAAATGAAAGAAACTGGCTGGGGCCGGGCACGACGGGAGAACGGAGTGCAGCAGTTCTGGCCTTGATAACATACGGAGGAAAGAAGATGAAGGTTGTAATTCTGGCGGGCGGTCTGGGAACCCGGATCAGCGAAGAGAGCCATTTAAAGCCGAAGCCGATGATTGAGATCGGCGGACGGCCAATCCTGTGGCACATTATGAAATATTATTCCGAGTTCGGATTCCATGACTTTGTAATCTGCCTGGGCTATAAACAGTATGTAGTGAAGGAGTTTTTTGCAGACTATTTCCTGCACACTTCCGATGTGACCTTTGACCTGGCAAACAATAAGATGGAAGTCCACAACAATTACGCGGAGCCGTGGAAGGTAACACTAGTGGATACCGGCTTAAACACCATGACTGGTGGCCGTGTAAAACGAATCCAGCAGTACATCGGCGATGAGCCGTTCATGCTGACCTACGGAGACGGCGTCTGCAACGTGGACCTGAATGGACTGGTTGAGTTCCACAAATCCCACGGGAAAATCGCGACCATCACGACGGTCAGCATTGACCAGCAGAAAGGGGTTCTGGACATTGGACCGGACAACGCGATCCGCTCCTTCCGTGAGAAGGCAGCGTCCGACGGAGCCATCATCAACGGCGGTTTTATGGTGCTGAATCCGGAAATCTTTTCCTATTTAAAGGACGATACCACCGTGTTTGAGCGGGAGCCGATGACCAGGCTTGCCGCGGAGGGGCAGCTGATGTCCTTCTACCACGACGGGTTCTGGCAGTGCATGGATACCCAGCGTGAGATGAACCTTCTGGAGAGCCTGTGGCAGTCCGGCAAAGCGCCGTGGAAGATCTGGAAGGAATAAGAAAAACTTGCTGAAATGTCTGACTGCCGGAACAAACGGCAGCAGCAGGGAGAGAATACAATGAAGTATGATTTAACGACATGCAGGGAATTTTATCAGGGAAAGAAAGTTCTGGTAACCGGCCATACCGGTTTTAAGGGTTCCTGGCTGTGCCGGATTCTGACGCTGGCAGGCGCGCAGGTGACCGGTTACGCGGCTGAGGCACCGACCGATCCGGCGTTGTTTGCGATTGCCGGACTGGAAAACACCATGGACAGCGTCATTGGAGACATTCGCGACTTAAAGCATTTAAAAGAAGTTTTTGACCGGGTGCAGCCGGAGATCGTGCTGCATCTGGCGGCACAGCCGATCGTGCGCGATTCCTACAAAGATCCGGTCTACACCTACGAGACGAATGTGATGGGAACCGTGAATGTGCTGGAGTGTGTGCGCCTGACCCCGTCCGTAAAGTCTGTTTTAAACGTAACGACCGACAAGGTGTACGAGAACCGCGAGTGGGAGTACGGCTACCGTGAGTGCGATCCGCTTGACGGCTACGATCCTTACTCGAACAGCAAATCCTGTTCGGAGCTGGTAACACACAGCTATCAGAAGTCATTCTTCTCCGACGGACATTGTGCCATTTCCACTGCCCGTGCCGGCAACGTGATCGGCGGCGGTGACTTCGCGAACGACCGCATCATTCCGGACTGCGTCCGCGCGATGGAGGCAGGAAAGGAGATCGTGGTACGAAATCCGTATTCCACCAGACCGTTCCAGCATGTGTTAGAGCCGCTGTTTGCGTATCTGGAAATTGCGCAGAAGCAGTATGAGGACATTGCATACCAGGGGTATTACAATGTGGGACCAGATGAGTGCGACTGCGTAACGACCGGTGAGTTGGTAACGCTGTTTTGCAATCTCTGGGGCGAGGGAGCTTCCTGGGTGAACCAGCATGACGGAGGCCCGCACGAGGCCAACTTCTTGAAACTGGACTGTTCAAAGATCAAGAAGACCTTTGGCTGGAAGCCGCACTGGCACATTCAGGATGCGATTGAGAAGACCATTGTCTGGTCGAAGGCGTACCTGGCCGGTGAGAACATGCTGAAAGTGATGGACCAGCAGATTCAGGAATACTAAGAACTTATAGGAGAGAGTAATAATATGGAAAAAACACAGGAGCAGGCACGCCAGGAAATCCTTGACCTGGTAGCGGATTACTGCAGAACCTATCATATTAATAATAAAAAGACTTACGAGCCGGGCGACCGCATTCCGTATGCGTCCCGCGTGTACGATGAGGCCGAGATGGTAAATCTCGTGGACAGCGCCCTGGAGTTCTGGCTGACTTCCGGCCGCTATACCGACGAGTTTGAGGCAAAGCTGGCAGAGTATCTGGGCGTGCGCTACTGCGCCCTGGTAAACTCCGGTTCCTCCGCAAACCTGGTGGCATTCATGACCCTGACTTCCCCGCTCTTAAAAGAGCGCCAGGTGAAGCCGGGTGATGAGATCATTACCGTGGCAGCCGGTTTCCCGACGACCGTGACCCCGGCCATTCAGTACGGCGCGGTTCCGGTGTTTGTGGATGTGACTATTCCGCAGTACAACATTGATGTGACTAAGTTAGAGGCAGCTTATTCTGAGAAGACCAAAGCGGTTATGATCGCTCATACCCTGGGCAACCCGTTCGATTTAAAGGCAGTGAAGGCGTTCTGTGACCGCCATAACCTGTGGCTGATCGAGGACAACTGTGATGCGCTGGGAAGCCGTTACACCATCGATGGCGTGGAGAAGTTTACCGGAACTGTGGGCGATATCGGAACTTCCAGCTTCTACCCGCCGCACCATATGACCATGGGAGAGGGCGGTGCTGTTTACACCGACAACCCGCTGCTCAATAAGATCATCCGCTCTTTCCGTGACTGGGGACGCGACTGTGTCTGTCCGTCCGGACGGGACAACCTTTGCGGACACCGTTTCGACCGCCAGTACGGCGAGCTGCCGTTGGGTTACGACCACAAATATGTGTACTCCCATTTTGGCTACAACTTAAAGGCAACCGACCTGCAGGCATCCATCGGATGCGCGCAGCTGGATAAATTCCCGGGCTTTGTGGAGCGCAGACGCCACAACTTCGACCGCTTAAAGGCAGCTCTGGCAGATACCACCGACAAGCTGATCCTTCCGGAGGCATGCGAGAACTCCAGACCGAGCTGGTTTGGTTTCCTCATTACCTGTAAGGAAGGCGTAGACCGCAACGCGGTGGTTCAGTACGTGGAGAAGAAGGGCGTGCAGACCCGCATGCTGTTTGCCGGAAACCTGACTAAGCATCCGTGCTTTGACCAGATGCGCGCGGAGAAACGCGGCTACCGCGTGGTGGGCGAACTGGCAAACACCGACCGCATTATGCAGGATACCTTCTGGGTAGGTGTCTATCCGGGTATGAGCGATGAGATGATTGATTACATGGCAGCAGCCATCCGCGAAGCCATCAACCAGTAAGTTCCGCCTCTGCAGCAGGCAGGATGCGCAAACAACAGAAACAGGATCGGGCGGCCATATCTCCCCGTGAGGATGGCAGCCGGAAAAGAGGCAGATATGCAGTACGATTTAACGAAGGTCCATGAGATCAATCTGAAAATTCTGAAAGAGATCGACCGGATCTGCAGAAAATACAAGATCAAATATATGCTCGATGGCGGCACCCTGCTTGGGGCTGTCCGCCACAAGGGCTTTATCCCGTGGGATGATGATGTGGACATTGCCTTTACCCGCAGCAATTATGAAGCATTTTTAAAGGTAGTAAAGCGGGAACTCCCGGACAGCATGGCACTTTTGATGCCGGAAGATTTCCAAGGCGGCAATGCCTTCTTTGACTTTACGGCCCGCGTCATCTACAAAAACAGCCGCCGTCATGAGGAATCCCCGGAGGTGCAGTATTACGAAGGGAAATTAAACCATCTGTGGGTGGATCTGTTCATCATCGATGAACTTCCGCAGAATAAAGTTTCCGCAGCGTTTACCCGCCTGCTCCACAAGAGTATTTATCTTCTGGCGATGGGCCACCGTTATCAGCTGGATTTCTCCAAATACAGCCTGTTCCATAAGCTGGCGGTAGGCGGTGGTTCCGCAGTCGGAAAGCTCATTCCGATGAAGCTGATCTTTAAGCTTCAGCATGCCGTGGCGTTAAAAGATAAGCACGGCCGCAGCAATCTGCGCTACTACAGCAACTATCAGCCGGATTACCTGTATGTGACTATCCAGAAAGAGTGGTGCGAGGAGATCGGAGACATTGAGTTTGAGGGTGAGACGCTGATGGCATCGAAGCATGCCCATGAGGTCCTGACCTGGGTGTACGGCGATTACATGAAGCTGCCGCCGGAGGCAGAGCGTGTACCGGCGCATTCCACGGTAGACATTCAGGTATTTGACGAGGAAGCATAATGGAAAAGAAATTGTCGGTAGTGGTATCGGTATACAATGAAGAGCAGGCGCTGCCGCTGTTTTACGAGACAACGAAGCTGATCCTGGAAATCTTGCCGTGGGATTATGAGCTGCTGTTTGTCAACGACGGAAGCCGGGACGACAGTCTCTCCATTCTGAGGGATTTCGCTGAGCGGGACACGAAAGTAAAAATCGTTTCGTTCTCCCGCAATTTTGGTCATGAGGCAGCCATGATCGCAGGGATCGATTATGCGGATGGTGACGGTATCGTCTGCATGGACGCGGACCTGCAGCATCCGCCGGAATGCCTGCCGGAGATCGTTCGGAAGCTCGAAGAAGGATGCGGTGTCATCAGCATGGTGCGCACGAAAAATAAGTCCGCAGGGCTGGTCAAAAACATTACCTCCGCTGGATTTTACTGGGTGATCAATACCCTGTCGAATGTGAAATTTGAGCCGAACGCCTCTGATTTCTTTGCGGTATCGCGCGAGGCAGCGGAGGTGCTGCGAAAAAATTACCGGGAAAAAGTCCGGTTTCTGCGCGGATATGTGCAGAGCATCGGATTTAAAAAGGCGACCATCACTTACGAGGCTCATGACCGGGTAGCCGGCGAGAGTAAGTACAGCATCCGCAAGCTGCTGGCGTTTTCCTTAAACACGATCATGTGTTTTTCCAACCTGCCGTTAAAGCTCGGCATTTATGCCGGGGCATTTGCAGGGCTGATGGGAGTTGCAGTCATGGTATACACGCTCTTCACCCGCCAGGGCGCGCCGAGCGGTTACGCCACGATCGTGATCTTGAACTGCTTTATGTTTGCAATCCTGTTTTTGATCGTTGGCATTATCGGAGAGTATATCGCGATCCTGTTCAGCGAACTGAAAGACCGGCCGATCTATATTGTAGAGGAGACAAAAAATATCCGCCGGGATGTGTGATCCGGCGGATATTTTTGAAATAGTTTTCTTGATTTTTAGTGATGTGCCTGACCGGAAATGTGTGCCGGGCTGCATTCGAATCAGGAGTTTTTGGTCTTGGTTTTGTCTCGTTCATTCAGATACGCGTCCGCGTCTTTGAAAAACGAGGCAATGATGATCAGCATAATGATGCCGACCGGGAATGCCGCGATGATGGACACGGTCTGCAGGTTCGACATGGAGTTTTCGGAGAAGATGAGTGCCAGCGGCAGCAGGATCAAAAAGATCGCCCAGAACAGTTTCACGTTCCGGTGCGGCTCCTCATCGCTCTTTAACTCCTTGTAGGTGTAGGTGGATGCCACCATCGTGATGGAGTCAAATGAGGTGGAATAGAAGGTGATCATGCACAGGACCAGAAGCACGAGCACGGCTTTGGAGAGCGGGAGCTGTCCTAAAATGTCCAGAATGGCATGATACAGGTTTCCGTCTGCGGCGTAGGTGGAGAGCACATCGAGTTTTCCGTGCATCTGCAGGCCAAGGCCGTAATTTCCCATAATAATAAAGGAAGTGAAGGTTCCGGAGAGGCCGAATACATAACCGCCCAGGATGACCTGGCGCAGGGTGCGGCCCTTGCTGATGGAACCGATAAAGAACGGTACTGCCACGCACCAGACCATCCAGTACGCCCAGTAAAAAATGGTCCAGGTCTGCGGGAAGGAGGAAGTCCGGAGGGAATCCGTCCAGGTGGCAAGGCCGATAAAGTTCTGGGTTAAGTTGCCCAGAGCGGTAATGCCTTCTTCAATAATAAAGCGGGTCTGCCCACCAAAGAAGAAGACGTAGGCCAGGAGACCGAAAAACAGCCAGGTACAGGTGGCAGCGGAGAGCTGAACGCCCTTCATGCCGAAGTACACGCTGAATGTGTAGATGGCGCAGACCACAACGAGGATTACCAGGGTGAGGCCGGTGCTCTGCGGGATGCCGGTCACAGTGCTGATGGCACCTGCAAGGAGCGGTGTTGCCAGGGAAAAGGTGGTGGCGGTTCCAGCGAGGAGCGCAAAGACCGCAATGAGGTCGATGAGCTTTCCGGCAAGTCCGTCTACTTTGTTTCCAAGAACCGGACGGCAGGCTTCGGAATATTTCTGCCGGGTCCGTTTGCGGACATGGAGCATAAAGCCGAATGCCGCGGACAGTACCAGGTAGAACCCCCACGGGATCGGTCCCCAGTGAAACAGGGGATAGGTGGCAGCCCAGTCGTGGAGCGGTCCCATCTCGGCAGTGTGCGGATCGGAAGCGTACAGGATCCACTCACAGCAGGAATAGAACAGGATGTCAGCCGCCAGGCCGGCGGTAAAGATCATGGAGCCCCACTGGAATCCGGAGTAGAGCGGGCGGTCCATCTCGCCTAACCGGATCGTTCCGAACCGGGAAAACGCGATGTAGAGGGAGCAGAGAAACACACCGAGTCCTACGATCAGGTAATAGCTTCCCATTTCATTGCCCAGGAAATTGCGGACCGCGCTGATGGTCTGGGTGGAGTTTTCCGGACTTACGACAAACCAGGCGCAGAGCGCGAGGATGCATAAGAAGGGAACGAGTGTGGTGAACCAGTCGATCTGGTGGAGCACGGAAGATGGCTCCACATGGGAATGGTCAGTTGGATGTTTCATAATGGCCTCCTGTTCAAAAAAACTTAAAAATGAATTATATTGAACATGATATCACCGCAATGCGGAAAAAGCAAGGGGATTTTATGAGAAGATTTGGCAGAAGACACAGATACAGAAGAGGAGGCAGCCGGAAGATCGGATGGCAGATGGAAATGCCGATCGACCGCGCTGCATCGAGGAGATACCGCAGCTACCGGCGCCACAGGACCATGTGGATTGTGATCCTTGGCGTGCTGCTGGTGCTGCTTCTTACCGTTGGATGCGTATTTGCTGTGAAGCGCGCCGTGCGGGCAAAGGGTACAGATGCATCGGAATCCGCTCACAGAACCGAGCAGACCGGAAGCGCCGGAGTTTATGAAGATGTAGAGCTGGTGACGGAAGGAGAGAAGGCAAAAGAGCTGAAAGATCAGGGAAAGGCGGAGCAGGAGATTGCGGCTCAGACCGAGCCAATCCTTGGCGGCGCGGAGCTTACCATGCTGGCCGGACAGACCAAAGCACAGATGATGTCCTTCCTTCTGGAAACAAAAGAAGGAAGCCTGATCGTAGTAGACGGCGGATGGTGGGATGACGCCGGATATTTAACCGAGCAGATCAAAGCGCGCGGCGGCCATGTTTCCGCATGGTTTCTGACCCATGCGCATACCGATCATGTCGGAGCGCTGCTAAATATCCTGCAGAGCGAGGAAGACGGGGAAGATACCGGCATCACCATTGATCACATTTATTATGATTTCGCCTCCCTGGACTGGTATAAGGCTCACGAACTCAGCGATCTTGGAACCGCAGGTTCCATTCTCACGGCACTGTCGAAGCTTCCGAAAGATGAGGCATGCCCGGTAAAAAAAGGGGACGAAATTCTCGTCGATGATGTCTGCATTACCGTGTTAAATAACCGCTATGAACCGGACGACGACCATGTGGGCGAGCGCGACGGAAACGATGCCAGCATGGTATACCGCATGCTGGTAAACGGCGTAACCATTTTATTTACCGGAGATCTGCAGGTAGACGGCGGAAACCATGTGCTGGAAACCGTGGCAAAAGAAGATCTGAAAGCCGACATCGTGCAGATGGCGCACCACGGACAACATGCCGTGACAAAAGAATTTTATGAAGCAGTCAGTCCGAAAATCTGTATGTGGCCGACCCCGCAGTGGCTGTGGGACAACGAAGGGGGACAATACACCACCCCGGAGACTAAGGCGTGGATGAAAGAACTGGGGGCAGAAAAGCACTATTGCATGAAAGATGGAGACCAGGTGATCCGATAAGGATCGCCGGTCTCCATTTTGTGTTTCATATGAAATTTAATCCTCCACATGCAGCCCGCTATGATACGAATAGCTCCCCAGCTCATCCAGCAGCCGGTCCATGCCTTCTCGGGTGGAGGGAAGTTCTCCGGTCAGGTAGGAGTTGATGATAGCGTACACATCGTTGCTCTTATGAAGGCACTGGCGGAACAGGTCCGGGAAGGAAGCTCTGGAGGCAAGTCTGCGGTCCCAGGGGTTGCACCAGATGTCGTGGTCGATGTTTAAGACTTCACGAGGGTTGCTGATCTCATCGGTTACCAGCTTCTGGGAAGCGACCGGGTTTTTCAGGACCAGCTTTTCCACGAAGGCGATTTTGTTGCGCTTGGATCCTTTCGGGTCTGCCAGAGTACGGCAGCCGAAGCGCAGTGCCAGAATGGAGCGGTGGATCATGGCCGGAGTTACCTGGAAGTTGTTGCTGTAGGTAATCGGGTAATAGGCTTCATTGATGCATTCTGCCAGGAACCGGGAAATGAACTGGGTCTCCATGCCGTTTAGGCAGATGGTCGCCGCCTGATTGAACTGGGACGGTTTTTTGTGCTTATACTTCCACAGCAGAATTGCGTCGATGTCGTTTTCCAGGGAGGCGTGGCGGCCGTGTGCCTGACTGGTCGGCGCTTTGGCGTCGTAGCCGATGCGTCCGTACACATACGGATGGCAGATGGAATCTCCGATGTAGTGGTTTAAGTAGCCGCAGAAGTAGGAAAGCCCTTCCTCGCGCTGCTGGCGGGATTTGACTTCGCTTAAGCGCCGCAGATAGCAGGCAAAGAAATCCTGAATGTGATGTTCGTGCATGTAGGAGCCGACGTTGCGGTAGTCGCGGTGGCGCAGGATCGGGATATTGTAGAAAAACATATCCGGCCCCTGCAGACCCAGCTGGTAGAGCCAGCGGTATTTGGCGATGATGTATTTTAACTGGTTATTGGGAAGGTCGTTGTAGGCCTTCATTCCTAAGATATAATGAGTGGTAAATCCGGGCATAAAAACACCTCGTTTTCTGCAAAAGTTTTGGATGGGAGAATATCTGCACAGCAATTGAAATCTCAAAGGCAGACAGCTCCATAGCTGGATTATAGCACATTGGTTTATGAAATACGAGGGGATATGGAAAACAGGGGTTTTTGGGTTACTGTACATGGGTAGGCATTTTCTGAACTGAAAATGCCGTATGATACAGTGACGGTAGCAGATTTTGCCGATTTGGAATGCGAAGCATCGGCAAAATCCGTTGCTGTTTGCGCAACGCGTGAACAGTAACGTTTTTGGTGACAAACAAGGCGCGCTTTGTGCATAAACTGAATAGAAACGCAAGTATCTGGGGATAAGCATGGAGCAGACAATGCAGACACTGCACGAGATGGTGTGGGGACCGTGGACAATGCTTCTGTTTCTGGGGACAGGGCTGTTCTTTACGGTGAAGTCCGGTGGATTTCAGGTCCGCGGGCTGCCGTACTGGTGGAAACGTACAGCGGGGAGCCTGTATGCTCCCCGCAGGCGTGACGAAAAGCGGCAGAGACGCGCAGGAGGAGACAGACAGAATGACAGCGGCACGGATGCATCAGGCAGAGCGCCGGTTTCTGCGTTTCAGACCTCCTGCACGGCTCTTGCCGCGACCATCGGCACTGGAAACATTGTTGGTGTGGCAACGGCGCTCACGGCGGGCGGTCCTGGTGCGGTGTTCTGGCTCTGGCTCTCGGCGCTCATTGGCATGGCGACGGCTTACGCGGAAACAAGTCTGGGGCAGAAATATCGTTACCGGACGCCGGGCGGGATGTGGCAGTGCGGCCCTATGGTCTCGATGGAGCAGGGGCTTGGATGCCGAAGTATGGGGGTATTGTATGCGCTGTTTGCTGTGCTGGCCTCGCTTGGCATGGGGAGTATGGTGCAGTCGAATGCGGTGAGTGAGACGCTTTGTTATGAAGCGGGCATGCAGCGGGGAATCGCGGCTGTTCTGGTAACCGCGCTCACGGCGGCCGTGGTGTGGGGCGGGATCCGGCGCATTTCCCGCATGACTTCGTGGTTTGTTCCGCTGTCTGCGGGAATTTATTTTTTCTTTTCCGTGTGGGTACTTGTGGTATGCCGCCGAAGTATTCCGGCGATGCTGCTGCAGATTATAAAAGAAGCCTGCACGCCCGGGGCAGCAGGAGGCGGAATCACCGGATTTCTCTTTTCCAGAAGTGTCCGCTTTGGCCTGGCGCGCGGTGTCTTTTCCAACGAGGCAGGGCTGGGAACCCTGGCGGTGCTTCACGGCGCGGCAGAGGATACCACACCGGAAGAACAGGGCATGTGGGCAATGTTCGAGGTGTTTTTCGATACGATCATAATCTGCACGCTGACTGCGCTTGTGATTCTGTGTGTGGGGTGCGAGTGCGGACTGTACGCGGACATGGGACAGTTGGGCAGGCTGGCATCTGGAAATGCAGCAGGCGCGGATCTGTCGCTGCAGCTGCAAACCCTGGACGGCGCCGCCCTTACTTCCTTCTGTTTCACAAAGGTCCTTGGAAGATTCGGTGGTATTCTGGTTTCTGCCAGTATGGCGGCGTTTGCCTTTGCCACGATCATAGGCTGGTATTACATTGGCAGGCAGATGTTTGCCTACCTTGCGGAGCGCCTGTGTCTGGGACAGCATGTGGAATATTTATATACGATCGTTTATCTTTTGTCTGTATATCTGGGATGTGTCTGCCGCCTGGATCTGGTCTGGATGCTGTCGGATGTGGTAAACGGCCTGATGGCGTATCCAAACCTTCTGACCTTGTGGATTCTGGCGCGGAGTGTGCGCTTCCCGGATGCCGGAAACGCAGCGGAGGGGAACAGATAAACAAACCGGACAATGAGTTATACGACCTAAATTTAAAAAAGTCATGCGACCTGAAAAAATATCTGTTTTTAACAAAAAAGTATCATTTATTTAGCATTCTTTTCCATAGTTTTCATAACGGTAAAGTGCTAAACTTGTTTCATAGCATTTCACGAACCTTGAAATCATATCGATAAGCTGTTTAAAACATAGCCTCTGATCTGGCAGTATACCAGCCTTAATGTTACTGTTTGCGCAAGTCTGCGAACCGTAACATGTATCATATGCAGGGTAAATTCACCCCGGCATAACGGTGTACTGCGGAGTTTTTCCGAGAGCACAAAAAGGCGCGGGGAAGACATATAAGGAGGTATATGAATGACAATGCTGATGAAAAATGTGAAGTATCTGGTGACATGCGACGATGAGGACCGGGTACTGAAGGGTGTCAATGTGTATGTGCGGGATGGTGTGATCGAATCCATCGGCACAGAGGTGCAGACAGCGGACGAGGTGATTGACGGGTCTCATATGGTGATGTATCCGGGTCTTATCAATACCCATCACCACCTGTATCAGACGTTCAGTCGAAACTTACCCGAAGTTCAGAATATGGAGTTATTCCCATGGCTTAAAACGTTATATGAGATCTGGAAGAATTTAAATCCGGATGTGGTTTATTACAGTTCCCTGACAGGGATGGGAGAGCTGTTAAAGACTGGCTGCACCTGCTGTCTGGATCATCACTATGTGTTCCCGGCAGGAACCGGAATGGATCTGATGGATGCGCAGTTTGGTGCGGCAGATGCGCTCGGCATGCGTTTCCACGCGACTCGCGGCAGCATGGATTTAAGTGTGAAGGATGGAGGGCTTCCGCCTGATTCTGTAGTCCAGACTGTCGATGAGATCATGAAGGATTCTGAGGATACGGTGAAAAAATTCCATGATCCGTCCCGCTACAGCATGCATCAGGTTGCTCTGGCACCGTGCTCTCCGTTCAGTGTATCTGCAGATTTGTTGAGGGAGTCTGCAAAGCTGGCGAGAAAATTGCATGTGCGCCTGCATACGCATCTTGCGGAAACGAAAGATGAGGAGAATTACACCCTGGAGCGCTTTGGCATGCGTCCTCTGGAGTACATGGAAAGCCTTGGCTGGATGGGACCGGATGTCTGGTATGCGCATGGCATTCACTTTAACGATGCGGAATTAAAGCATCTGGCAGAGACGAAGACTGGTGTGGCACACTGCCCGATCTCCAACATGAAACTGTCTTCCGGCATTGCCCGGATCCCGGAAATGTTAAAACTTGGCGTTCCGGTCGGACTGGCGGTGGATGGTTCTGCCAGCAATGATGGTTCCAATCTGTTAGAAGAGCTGCGTACCGGATTTTTGCTGCACCGCTTAAATTCCAGCAGCGCAGCACCGAGCGGCTATGACATGTTAAAGATTGCCACAAAGGGCAGTGCATCTATTTTGGGACGAGATGACATTGGCCAGATCGCGGTTGGCAAGGCAGCAGATTTCTTCATGATCGATATGGACCGGATTGCCCTGACCGGAGCACAGTTTGATGTGGCTTCCATGCTGGGAACGGTAGGTTTCAAGGAAAATGTGGATTACACAGTGGTAAATGGCAAAGTCGTTGTCCGCGACGGCCAGCTTACCAATGTGGACGAGGCAGATCTGACCTGGAAAGCAACGCAGTGCGTTGAAAGATACTTAAACCGGAATTGAGGATGGCAGTTCCGGTTTATGGAAATAAAATCAGACGGGGGATATACCAAAGGTGAAAACCGGAGGAATACGGCGTAACTGTGAGGAGGCAAAGCAGTTACAGGAAAGGGACAAAAACTATGGAGTCAAACAAACACTATGCGAAAGTAACAGAATTTGACGGAGTGCCAAAAATCGGAGAACTGCTTCCACTGGCATTTCAGCATGTCGTAGCCATGATCGTCGGCTGCGTTACTCCGGCAATCATCTTATGCGGCGTCCTCAACGCGGACACCCACACACAGATCATGCTGATTCAGGCATCACTTCTGATTTCCGGAATCACAACGCTGATCCAGTTGTTCCCGCCAGTACGGGCAATGGGATCGAAACTACCTATTATTATGGGTGTCAGCTTTGCGTATATTCCAATTCTGACAACGCTGGGGCTGCAGTATGATCTGGCAACGATTCTGGGAGCGCAGCTTGTGGGCGGTCTTGTGGTTGTGCTGGTCGGTGTCTTTTATAAGAAAGTGATGCATTTCTTCCCGACCATCGTTACCGGAACCGTTGTGTTCAGTATCGGACTTTCCCTGTACCCAACCGCGGTCAATTACATGGCAGGCGGTGTTGGCGCGGCAGATTTCGGCAGCCCGAAGAACTGGGCGGTCGCAGTCTTCACTCTGGCTGTTGTTATTTTCTTCAGCTATTTTACAAAAGGAATTTTAAGCCAGGCAGCAATCCTCATTGGTATGATTGCAGGCTATATTCTTGCACTGGTTCTTGGTATGGTTTCCTTTGACAACGTGGCAAGTGCAAGCTGGTTCCAGCTTCCGCCGGTCGGACAGTTCGGCCTGAAATTTGTGCCGAGTGCGATTGCCGCAATGACAATCATGTGCATTATTGAGGCAGTGGAGGCAATCGGCGACCTGACTTCCACCGCATGCGGCGGTCTGGACCGTGATCCGTCCGAGCAGGAGATCAGCGGCGGTATTGTCGGAAATGGCCTGTGCAGCGTGCTTGGTGCATTCTTTGGCGGACTTCCGACCGCAACCTTCAGCCAGAACGTCGGAATCGTTATTCTCACCAGAGTCATTAACCGTTACGTTCTTGGCGCAGCAGCTGTGTTCATTTTAATTGCGGGCTTTATTCCGAAAGCAGCATCTGTGCTGACCACCATTCCGTCTTGTGTACTGGGCGGAGCAACGATTTCCGTATTCTCCATGATCGCTATGACTGGTATTAAGCTGATCCAGAAGGCAGGCTTTACCAGCCGTACCATGATGATCGTTGGCGTTTCCGTAGCGCTTGGTTCTGGTATTACCCAGGCAGAGGGATGCTTACAGTTATTCCCACAGTGGTTCATTACCATCTTCGGCGGATCTTCCGTTGTGGTAACTACGATCCTGTCCATCTTCTTAAATACCATTCTTCCGAAAGAGAGCGAAGAAGAGGAGTAAAAGATTTTTCAGAACCGGCAGACAGCCTTGACAAGTACATCAAAACCACCTATACTGTATTTCACTTTACATTGAGATCATGAATACAGACAGGAGAGAAAAAGATGTTGATGTACATTTGGCTGTTTGCCGGTTTTGTGCTTCTGATCAAAGGGGCAGACTATTTTGTGGAGGCGAGTTCTTCGGTAGCGCGGGCGCTGCGCGTGCCGAGTATCATCATCGGCCTTACGATCGTAGCGTTCGGAACGAGCGCGCCGGAACTGGCAGTGAGTACCACGGCATCGCTGGCCGGGAGCAATGAGATCGCGGTGGGAAATGTGATTGGATCGAACCTGTTTAACCTTCTGGTGGTTCTCGGAACCTGCGGCGCTATCCGCCCGTTCGCGGTACAGCTGCGCTGGGACTATGCGGCATCGGTGGGTGTGGCGGTCGTTTTGTTTTTCATGATCTTCCGGGATCATTATTTGAGCCGTCCGGAAGCCATTTTTTTGCTGCTCCTGTTTGCGGTGTTCATCGGCCTCACGATCCGCGACGCGCTGGCAAACCGTACCGAAGAAGATGACGAGATTCAGATACTTTCCCCGGTCAGAAGTATTATTTATATTTTTGGTGGAATTGCGGCTATTGTGTGCGGCGGAAACCTGGTTGTGGAGAGCGCAAAAGAGATTGCCCTCTCATTCGGTCTTTCCCAGACACTGGTTGGCCTGACGGTGGTGGCGCTCGGAACCTCGCTGCCGGAGCTGGTTACATCGGTGGTAGCTTCCCGGAAAGGGGAGAATGGCCTGGCGCTCGGCAATGTCATCGGATCCAACATCTTTAACATACTGATGGTGCTTGCGGCTTCGGCGGCTGTTCATCCGATTGCGGTGACGCCGTATGCGGTGATCGATACTGCCTGCCTGATCGCGGCGAGCGTAGTTACCTGGTTTTTATGCCGCAGCAAACTTCGCATCAGCCGGGTGGAAGGTTTTGCGATGCTGGCAATGTACGCGGTGTATCTGGTTTACATCTGTGTGAGATAGACAGGATTTTGGAGCATCCGGGAACAGCCGGACAGAAAACAATGCATAAAACGAGAAAAGCAAGTGCTGGGAAATGAGCACTTGCTTTTTGTTATAAAAAGGGAGGAGAGCTGATAACCTTCGCTATCAGCTCGAGTATTATGAAAAAAATCTTTTAAGCGTTTTATAAACAACTTGTTCGTCCTTGTTGTTTATGATTATAGTATAGGAAGAAATCGTGAAGAAATCATGTTGAATCTGTAAAAGGTTTTTGAATGATTTGTGAACGAAATATGAATACGCGCCGGTAAAAAAGACTTGCCAAGTGAAAAAATATGATGCACAATGAAAAACATACGGGATTCCGTACAGATGAGTCAAAAGCGGAAAGGCGGAGGATGATGGGAGCAATTCTGATGAGGGCGGGCTGTTTTATCGCGATCATTATACTGGGGCATGTTTTGCGGCGGTGCGGTTTTTTTAAGGAAGAGGATTTTTATGTGCTGTCCAGGATGGTTCTGAAGATCACGCTGCCGGCGGCAATTGTGAGCAGTGTGGCGGGCAAGGCGGTCGATCCGTCCATGCTCGTTCTTTGCCTGCTTGGATTTGGCGGCGGCGTCATCTATATGAGCATCATGTATGCGCTGAATCTGCGTTCCGCGAAAGAAAAACGGGCATTTGAGGTTCTCAACATTTCCGGATATAATATAGGTACATTTACCATGCCGTTTGTGCAGAGTTTTCTCGGACCGGAAGGCATGCTGGCGACCAGTTTGTTTGATACGGGAAATTCTTTCGTATGCCTGGGCGGTTCGTACAGTGTGGCATCGATGATCCGTGGCGGAAGCGGAGGCTTTTCAATTGGAAAGATTCTTTCCACGCTGGTCCGCTCGGTTCCGTTTGATACTTATATTCTGATGACTGCATTGAATCTGTTTCAGGTACAGCTTCCGGAGGCGGTGACTACTTTTGCCGGAATCGTTGGAAATGCGAATCCATTTCTGGCAATGCTGATGCTTGGGGTGGGATTTAAGCTGTCGGGAAGCCGGGAACAGCTTGGGGCAATGGCACGCATTTTGCTGGTCCGCTACAGTGTGGCGGCAGTGCTTGCAGTGGTATTTTTCCGTTTCCTTCCGCTTGCGCTGGAGTACCGGCAGGCACTGGCGTTTCTGGTATTCAGCCCGATCTCATCGGCTGTTCCGGCCTTTACGGCAGATCTGGGGGAGGACTTTGGACTTTCCAGCGCGCTCAATTCCATTTCTGCCATGATCAGTATTGTCTGCATCATTGCAGTGCTGGTAATCGTGGTGTAAGGATGTGGCGGGGACGAAGGAAAACTTAACATTATAGGAGTTATAAAATATTATGGCAGAAAAGAAACAGCGATATTTCCTGATCGACACAGAAAACGTAGGCGACCGCTGGCAGGAAATGCTGGAAAAACAGAAAAAGCGGGACAACATGATCGTGTTTTACACACACAATCATTCCAGGTCTCTGGAGGAGTTTATTGTGCAGCATGTGCATGATCCGCGCTTTACCTGGCTGGAGTGCGCGGCGGGAAACAATGCGCTGGATTATCAGCTGATTGGTGTGCTTTCCTATCTGATTACCAAACAGGCTGGTTCCGAGTATCACATTGTTTCCAACGACAAGGATTATGAGGCGACGATTGAATTCTGGAAGGACCGCGGAATCGACATCTGGCAGGATGGGGTGGATACGGCAAGGCCGAAGGCGGAAAAGCAGGCAGAAAAAATGGCAAAACCGGGGAAAAGCCGGAAAAAGAAGAAAATAAAGAAGACGGAAGTTCAGACGCAGAATGCCGTGGAACGGACGGCAGCGGAATCGATGGAAGAGAAACCGACTGCAGCCGCGCAGGCAGCAGCAGAACAGATAGAGCCAAAGGCAATCGAAGAAGAGCTAAAGGAAGCTGTGCAGAAAGCACGAAAGGTGATCGAGTCAGAACCGAATGCAGCTGTGCAGGCAGCGCCGGAAACAGTGAAAGCGCCAGAGGTAAAACCAGCCGCCGAGTCCGCTGCACCGGAATCAGCGGCCGACTCAGCCGCCAGTCCAGAGCAGCCATCCAAAGAACAGCCGTCAGGCGAATCCACCCTGCTTGTGAACCCGGACGATGCGGAGGCTGTCATGCATTTTATCGGAGAACTGGCAGAAACCATCCCGGTAGCCAATATGCAGGCCTGGTATCATGCGCTGGTTCTGGGACTTGGAAAAGAGGCAGGCGGTCTTTGCTATCGCAGGATCAAAAAGGACAAGGCCATGGCGGCTTCCCTGGGTGAAAAGCTGACCGGAAGCCTGGAGGAGCGCGCGAACCGCCTGATCGTCCTGCTAACAGACAGCGAAAAGCTGGAAGTGGATGAGGCACAGTTCATTTACGAGAGCATTCAGAAGCATAGCAAAGAACAGATCCGCGCAGTCCGCCCGAACCTGCTCCGGCAGTTCGGAAAAGAACGCGGAGAGAACTGTTACCGCGCGCTGCGCCCGGTTCTGCGCATGCTGAAAGAGCTGGCATAGTATGCTTTTGGATTGTGAAGGATAGTGAAATATTTAATCGGGCGAAAGAGCTTGCAAGAAGAAACAAATCCGAGTAAAATAAACCACAAATCATCTGTACAGGAGGAAACAATAATGGAAATTAGCGGACATACACAAATGCTGTGCCTGATCGGAAGCCCGGTAGGACATTCCGGATCTCCGGCCATGTACAACTACAGCTTCCAGAAGCTGGGACTGGACTATGCATATCTTGCTTACGACATTAAGGAAGAGGAGACTGCAGAGGCAGTCAAGGCGCTTCGCCTGCTGAACGTAAAGGGCTTTAACATCACCATGCCGTGCAAGACTGTAACCCTGGCATGCTGCGACGAGCTCTCCAAGGCAGCAGAGCTCATCGGCGCAGTCAACACCGTTGTAAACGACAACGGAAAACTCATCGGTCACAATACCGATGGCCTTGGCTGGGTCAGAAACTGCCGTGAGAACGGATTTGAGATTAAAGGGAAGAAGATGACCATTGCAGGTTCCGGCGGTGCTGCAACCGCGATCGAGATCACCGCAGCACTGGAAGGCATGCGCGAGATTTCCATTTTCGCGCGAAAGGATTCCTTCTTCGCAAATGCGGAAGCAACCGTAGAAAAGATCCGTGAGCATGTTCCGGCATGTGTGGTAAATCTGTACGACCTGGACGACCAGGATGCGTTTGCGAAAGAGATCGCGGACAGCGACATCTTTACCAACGCAACCCGTGTCGGCATGAAGCCGATGGACGATCAGAGCCTCATCACCGATATGAGCCTGTTCCGCAAGGATCTGGTGGTTTCCGATGTTGTTTACAACCCGAGAGAGACCAAACTGTTAAAGGATGCGGCAGCAGCAGGCTGCAAGACCATCCAGGGAATCGGAATGCTGCTCTGGCAGGGTGCCGAGGCCTTCAAACTCTACACCGGACAGGAAATGCCGGCGCAGGAAGTTATGGAGAAATATTTTGCTGAGTAAGAGCTGAACAAAACGAATAGAGAACATGGGGCGGCAGATACCAAAACACTGGTATCTGCCGTTTTTGTGCTCATCAGAATTACAGCGGCTTCCTTTCCAACTGATAACGTTTCACATACCTTGTAAAAGAGCGGATGGATGGATAATCCAGAAGCTCTTTTAACGTGACATAATAAATGGAGCGGTGCAGGCGGCTCTCGAACGGCAAAATGGCAAAGGAGCCGTCCTGCATGCTGGTGGCGATGCCTTTGGAGGAGATTCCGACTCCAAGGCCGTGGGCGGCGAGCTGAATGACCAGGTCGGACTGGCTGGTTTCGCAGAGGATGTTCGGGGTGATGTTGTGCTCTTCGAAAATCCGGTCCAGGCTTTTGCGCAGGGCGGAAGCGGGAGAGGGCATGATGATGGGATAGTCCTTTAAGTCCTCTACGGAAACAATTTTTTTCGATGCCAGCGGACTCTGGCGGGAGGTGATGACGGAATAAAAATCTTCCTGGATCTTACAGTAGTAAAGATCCTGTTCCTGTTCGAGCTGTTCTTCGGTGCCGATGATGAAGGCGGCGTGGATCTTGCGGTCTAAAAGCATCTGCTGCAGATGGGCGCTTCCGTTTACGCTGAAGGAATAGGTTAAGCCCGGATGGAGGCAGTGGTAGTCACTTAAGATCTTTAAAAAGTTTGTGTAGCCCGCAATCCACAAAAGGCCGATCTTTAAGGTTCCGGCTTCCAGAAGGCTCTGTTTGTGCATGAGTTCCGAGAGCTGGTCCACGCCGCCGAGGATTCTCTGCGCGTGGTGCGCGAACTGTTCCCCGGCATCGGTCAGGGAAACCGATTTGGAGTGGCGGATCAGAAGCGGGACTTCCAGTTCCTGTTCTAACTTCATGATCTGCTGGGAAAGGGAGGGCTGGGATAGATACAGGTTCTTTGCGGCGGCCGAGATGTTCTTCTCCTTGGCAATCTCAAGAAAGTAGCGTAATTGTTGCATTTGCATGAAGAAGGTCTCCTTTTTGACAAAAAGCTGTGCTCTTTTTGTGCTATGTTTCCAAATAAATACAGTGATATAGGAAAAACTTATTGATTTGATAATATTATGATATTTTACAAATGTCAATAAACTTTATATCATAACATCACAAGGAAATACAAAACAAAAGAACACCAATAGGAGAAAGGGGTTTCATTATGAACAACAAAAGCAGCAAAGACACGATTTTCCTGATCCTGTCGCTGGCAATTATGATCGGGTCACGATTTGTACCGCCATTTGGAGGGCTTTCCTCCGAGGCAATCGGAGTACTTGGCGTATTCTTCGGTTCCCTGCTCATGTGGATCACCATTTCCATTGACTGGCCGAGCATGATCACGTTAATGGCACTTGGATTTATCCCGACATTCGGTTTCTCAAAAACCTTTTCAGGCGCATTCGGCAACACGACCGTAGCGTTCCTGATCTTTACCTTTATGCTGGTATATCCGCTTTCCAAGACAAACTTTGTAAGGCGCTGTACCGTATCCTTTATCACGAACAAGATCGCAAGAAAGGGACCATGGTATTTTGTATGTTTCCTGTTTGCGGCAGTTACCTTTATGGGCTTATTCGTATCCCCGTCCGTTCTGTTCGTAGCATTCATGCCGTTCCTTGAGGACATCTTTCAGGTACTTGGCGTGAAGAAGGGCGGAAAGACCGGAAACATGATCATGATGGGAACCGCGTTCTGCATCAGCCTTTCTTCTGGTATGACCGCGATCGGACATGTATGGCCGACCATGGCGATTGGTTACTACACCGCAGCAACTGGAAACGATGTCAACCAGTTCCAGTTCATGGCAATGGGAATCCCGACTGGTATTCTCCTCATCATCCTGCTGATCCTGGTGTTCAAGTTCATCTACCGTCCGGACGATATCAATGAGATTAAGCCGGAGAACGCAATGGGCCTGCGCGGAACTGTTCCGAAGGCAGACACCAAAGAGAAAATTATTCTTGGTGTTGTAGCATTAACCGTATTCTTATGGGTTGGCCCGAGCCTGATCAAGGGCAGTTTCCCGGAGCTTTACAAGACCATCAACAGCTGGTCTACCGCAATGCCGCCGTTATTAGGATGCATCCTTCTCTTTATTACCAAAGCAGATGGCGAGCGCATCTTAAACTTCAAGGAAGGCGTAACCAAAGGAATCCTGTGGGGAAGTATCCTCATGACCGGCGCGGCAACCTGGCTTGGTTCCTGCCTGACAAACGCAGACATCGGCATCAGCGACTGGCTGACCGCGTCTCTGTCTCCGTTAACCGCAGCACTTCCGCTTACCGGAATGATCCTGTTCTTCATGCTGTGGGCACTGCTTGAGACAAACTTCTCTTCCAACATCGTTACCACAACCGTAGTAAGTGCCGTGGCACTGTCTGTTTTAACTGCACTTCCGGCTGGAACCGTAAGCGTTGGTTCTGTGGTATGCATGGTTGGTATCGCGGCAGCAGTCAGCAATATGACACCGGCAGGCCAGAGTACCATCAACACCGTAGCAATCGGTTCCGGATGGACCACGACCAAAGATATGTTTATCTGGGGCGGCATTTTCGCACTGATGGCGTTAGTTGTCCTGACATTCTTCGCATATCCGCTGGGAGCACTCATCATTGGTTAAGAAAAAGGAGTATAGATCATTATGGAACGTTTGTATCAGTATGACGTAGTTGTCGTTGGAGGAGGAACTGCCGGAGTGTCCGCTGCGGTCGGAGCTGCGAAAGCGGGAGTGAAAACCCTTCTGATCGAGCGGAATGCTTACCTTGGCGGCGAAGCAACTCATTCTGGAGTCAGCGCTTTCTGCGGGTTTTATACCTGCGGAGAGAACCCGGTCCGGGTTGTGGAGGGCGTGGGCCAGCTCGTGTTAAACGAGATGGAGGCGCTTGGGCCGACCGTGGATTACATCATTTCCGCAACTGGAAACCGCAACATCAATTTTCAGCCGGAATACTTAAAATGCGCGATGGACAATCTGCTTGAAAAAGAAGGCGTGGATTACTTCTTACATACGTCCGTGATCGGCGCGGAGACGGAAAACGGAAGCATCACATCTATCTGCTGTGTGGATGATGAAGGAAGCTTTACTGTAACCGCGAAAGCATTTGTGGACGCATCCGGAGACGCCAACCTCTCCCACCTTGCCGGGGCACACCTGGTATGGGGCGGCGATGACGGATGCCCGCAGGCAGCAACCATGCCATTCCGTTTAAGCGGCGTGGACACAAGCTGCGACATGACGCCGACAGCGGTGGAGTGTGCCGTGGTAAAAGCAAAGGAAGCCGGTATCCCCAACCTCACAAGAGAAAAAGGCTTTATCCTGAAAAAAGAAGGGTCTAATATCGTAGGCGTTCTCCTTCCGAGCATCATCCCGGACGCGCTTACGGCAGAAGCACTCACCCGGATGGAGCGCGAGACCAGAAAGCAGGTGCTCAGCTATGTGCAGGCGTTAAAAACTTATATGCCTGGCATGGAGCACGCAGAGCTGGCAGTTATCGGACCATCCATCGGATTCCGTGAGACCAGAAAACTGGTCGGAAAAGAGATCATTACTGTGGACGATGTGCTCACCAGAAGAAAGCGTGATAACAGTGTAGCGCGCGGCGGCTGGAAGCCGGAGATCCACAAGGATGTCAATAAGATGGCAACCTATCTGGAAGTTAAAGAAGGAAGCTATTTCGACATTCCGCTGGGAGCCCTTCAGTCTGAGAACATCGAAAACCTGTACGGCGCAGGCCGCATGATCTCCGCGGATGAGGCTGCGTTTGCCGCAGTCCGTGTCATGGGAACCTGTTTCGCGACCGGCCATGCAGCCGGAGCAGCAGCGGCATGCCAGGCACTGGATGGCACTGTGGATGTGAAACATATCCAGGAGGTATTGAAAAACCAGGGTGCATTGGTGTAGAATTGGGGTTACTGTACATGGGTAGGCATTTTCTGAACTGAAAATGCCGTATGATACAGCTGTGGCAGCAGATTTACCCGATTTGGAATGCGAAGCATCGGCAAAATCCGTTGCTGTTTGC
>CAKRRJ010000024.1 GCA_934394615.1 uncultured Lachnospiraceae bacterium | reverse complement strand
TTCACTGCTAAGTTAGCAGGTACCGAGCGTGGTATTACCGAGCCGACCCCGACCTTCTCCGCTTGCTTCGGCCAGGCATTCCTGGAGCTGCATCCGACCAAGTACGCAGAAGAGCTGGTTAAGAAGATGGAGCAGAGCGGCGCGAAAGCATACCTCGTTAACACCGGATGGAACGGCACCGGCAAGCGTATCTCCATCAAAGATACCCGCGGCATCATCGATGCAATCTTAAACGGTTCCATCAACGCTGCACCGACCAAACAGCTTCCGTACTTCAACTTCGAGATCCCGACCGAGCTTCCGGGCGTAGACACCGGCATCCTCGATCCGAGAGATACCTACGCAGATGCTGCTGAGTGGGAAACCAAGGCAAAAGACCTGGCACAGCGTTTCACCAAGAACTTCGCAAAATACGAAGGCAACGCAGCAGGCAAGGCTCTGGTTGCAGCAGGCCCGCAGATCTAATCGCGTAAATAATTACATAGTGTAATCCATATGGAAAGGCTGCCCTTGTGGCAGCTTTTCTGTGTTTTTACATGAAAACAGACTGTGCGGGGGCTGAGTTTTTTGCTATACTGGAACAATGACTGGAAAGAAAAAGGAGACGATATGAAAAAATATATTTTATTTGACCTGGATGGCACTCTGACGGATTCTGCGGAAGGAATCACCAATTCTGTCGCTTACACATTACATCACTACGGCGTTGCCGTGGAAGACAAGAGCAGATTAAATGTATTTGTAGGACCGCCACTGGTAGAGAGCTTTATGAAATATTATGGCTTCAGCCAGGAGCAGGCAAAAGCGTCTGTCGGCATTTACCGGGAATATTTTGAGGAGAAGGGCATGTTCGAGAATGCCGTGTACCCGGGTATCCCGGAGCTTTTAGACGGACTGAAAAAAGACGGCTATAAGCTCTATGTGGCTACCTCCAAGCCGGAGCAGTATTCCGTGAAAATCATAGAGCATTTTGGCCTGGCAGAATATTTTGAGATGGTTGGCGGAGCCGATATGGAAGAGACCCGGGTGCACAAGGGTGATGTGATCCGCTATGTCATGGAAAGCTGCGGCCTTACGAATCCAGACGAGATCGTGATGGTCGGAGACCGGGAAAACGACATGAACGGCGCAAAACAGAACCACATGGAGTCTGTGGGTGTTCTGTACGGCTACGGAAGCCGTGAGGAGCTGGAGAACGCCGGTGCCTGCCATATCGCGGCAACCGTGGAGGAGCTTGGAAAGGTATTGAAAAGCCTGTAAAAATAAATTTTGGCAAAGCAGCTGGACCAATAAAGAAAGATCAGACAAAAAAGGAGTATGACCCAATCATCAGGCCATACTCCTTCTGTTTTTGCAATCAGATCAAAAAATCTTATTTGGACTTTCCGTATTTCTCCTCGCAGTACATGCAGCGGTAAGTCTCGGTCTTCTCATCTGCAAGATAGAAGATGTGCGGCAGCTCCTGCTCGATGGAGGTGATGCAGCGCGGATTCTTGCAGCGGATCACGTTGGTGATCTTTTTCGGCAGCTTCAGTGCCTTTTTCTCAGCAATCTTGTTGTCACGGATCACGTTAACCGTAATGTTGTGGTCAATGTAACCCAGCACATCCAGATCGATGTTGTCGATCGGTCCCTCTACTTTGATGATGTCCTTGCGGCCCATCTTGCTGCTGCGTGCGTTTTTGATGATGGCTACCTGACAGTCGGTGAGACGGTCAAGACCAAGATGATAGTAAATGTCAAGGCTCTTGCCAGCCTGAATATGATCCAGAACAACGCCTTCCTGTAATCCACTGATATTTAACATGGTTTTTCCACCTCCAGTAAAGTCATGATCAGAGCCATACGAACATAGACACCGTACTGGGCCTGTCTGAAGTAAGCAGCTCTCGGGTCATCATCCACCTCGGTGGAAATCTCGTTTACACGCGGGAGCGGATGCAGCACGTACATATCTTCTTTGGCCAGTGCCATTTTTGCCTTGTCCAGGATGTAGCTGTCTTTTAAGCGGATGTAATCCTCTTCATTGAAGAAACGCTCTTTCTGAACACGGGTCATGTAGAGAATGTCGAGCTCCGGGATTGCAGCATCCAGGTTGCTGACTTCCTTGAACTCAATGTTGTTGGCACGGAGAACATCCTCGCGGATATACTCCGGAACCTTTAACTCGTCCGGGGAAATGAGTACGAAACGGACATTCGGGTAACGGACCATAGCGTTGATCAGGGAATGAACGGTACGGCCAAACTTTAAGTCACCGCAAAGACCGATGGTTAAGTTGTCCAGACGGCCCTTTAAGGAACGAATGGTCATTAAGTCGGTCAGGGTCTGGGTCGGATGCTGATGTCCGCCGTCACCGGCGTTGATGACCGGAATCTGGGAGTGCATGGAAGCAACCAGTGCGGAACCCTCTTTCGGATGACGCATAGCCGCGATATCTGCGTAGCAGGAAATCATGCGGATGGTATCTGCAACGCTCTCACCTTTTGCTGCGGAGCTGGAATTGGCCGAAGAAAAACCAAGTACGCTGCCACCTAAACTTAACATTGCGGATTCAAAGCTAAGTCTGGTTCTTGTACTTGGTTCATAGAAAAGAGTAGCCAGTTTTTTGCCGTCACAAACGTGAGCGTATTTTTTGAGGTTGTGTTCGATGTCGGATGCCAGTGTCAGTAATTCGTTGGTCTCTTCAACGGAAAAATCCAACGGATTCAACAAATGTCTCATAACGTATCTCCTTTGCTTTTTCTCTGGTGGCCGGAATTTCCGGCCTCAGGTCTTAGGACATTATAGCGGAAATTATGTTAGATTACCAGTCCCTTTTTTAGAAAAATATTCATAAAAATTAGCGGGTTTTAATGATCATTTTTTGGGTAATTTTTTTGTATTTTTCTGCGTAATGAATCTGTAAGGAAGATTAAGAAAAAGAGGATATCATAAATGCGGGGTTCGGGGTATAATGGGCGTGAGCATCGGAACAGGATAAAAAATAGGAGAAGGAAACCTGTATGGAAGAGAAAAAAATACCCGTCATCCAGGTAAAGGATTTATATAAGATCTACCAGGTGGGGACCAACAAGGTCTATGCCTTGAACGGTGTGGATTTTACCATGTATAAAGGAGAATTCTGTGCCATTGTCGGACCGTCCGGCTCCGGAAAATCCACCCTGTTAAATATGCTGGCAGGCCTGGAAAAACCGACGAAAGGCGAAATCATCATAGCCGGAAAACATATGGAGCGCATGAACGAGAATCAGCTGGTGGCATTCCGGCGGGAGAATGTCGGCTTTATTTTCCAGTCTTACAACCTGTTAAAAACATTGAACGCGGTGGAAAATGTGGCACTGCCGCTGTCGTTTCGTGGTGTGCCGAAAAAGATCCGGAACGCGAAGGCAGAAGAGTATTTAAAACTGGTTGGCCTGGAAAAGCAGATGAAGCACATGGCAAACGCCATGTCCGGCGGCCAGCAGCAGCGTGTCGGCATCGCGCGGGCGCTGGTTGTGGACCCAAAGATCATCTTCGCGGACGAACCGACGGGGAATCTGGATTCCAAAACGACTATGGAAGTGTTAAAGCTCATGCAGCGCATCGTAAGGGAACAGCAGCAGACCCTGGTTATGGTCACACACGACAATTACATTGCGGGGTTCGCGGACCGGCAGTTCCATATTGTAGATGGAAAGATTTTGAAGATTGAGGAGAAAAAACATATGGAAGAGGGAGAAGAATTATGAAAACAAGAAGAAAGCCAGCACAGATGCTGAGATGGAGACAGATGGGAGCGCGCCTGGCAGCCATTTTCACAGCAGCGGTCCTGCTTGCCGGAGCAATGCCGGCCCCTATGCAGGCCTTTGCCTCCGAGGTATCGGTTTATTCGGACAAGATCCAGCGCGGCAAGACCGGAAAATCCATGACAGTCAGCTTTACGGTAGAAAATAATGGCGGAAGCGACATCAAAGAAGCCAGGATCGCGTTCGACACCAGCGGCGCGGAGATCTGGGACGACGATGAGGAAGACCGCCAGTACGGTTATTCTTTCCCGTTTGAGGTGACCGGAAAGCTCAACGACACCGATCATCCGAAGAGCATTGGAACTATTTCAGGAGGAAAAGATAAGAAAGTATCCCTGACCGGTACGGTGCGCCGTGACCTGACCGAAGGCTATTATAAGGTTCCGGTTGTTGTTATGGATAAAGACGGAAGCTGGATCGGCCACGATGACCTGCGTGTCTGGATCACCAAGTCCACTTCCACCGACGACGATGACGACGACACCAACAAAACCTACGATTTTGTTCTGGGAGAAGGCCAGAGCGCGCCGCGCGGGACATATCCGAACGTCATGAATTTCTCCATCGGCCTGCGCAACAACAGCCCGGCAACGGTCTACAATGTCAAGGCGAGCATGGTTCTCGATGCGGACAACACCAAGTTTCCGTTCGAGATCAACGACGCGAACTATGACCGCATGTTCGAGAAGATCGCGGTGGATGAAACCGTACAGCTTGATTACAGCTTTGCCATCCGCAAGGAGTCCTATACCGGCTATTATCCGATTGGCATGAAGATCTACTATTCGGACAGTTCCAGCGGAGAAGAACTGAAAACCTATGAGACCTCGTTTTTTGTACATATCGTCAGCAAGCCGACCAAAGACGATTACGATGAGTTTAACGAGCACGACCGCACCAAGGCCCGCCTGATCATCGACGGCTACACCACAGATCCGGAGACCATCATAGCCGGAGAGAGCTTTGATCTGCTCCTCACCGTCAAGAACGCGTCCAGCAGTGTACCGGCTTCGGATATTCTGCTGACCATGGAATCGGAAAAGGTTTCCGACAGTCCGGTGTTTACGATGGAATCCGGCTCCAGCTCCGCGGCAATCAGTTCCCTTGGAGCAGGGGCATCGGCCCAGGTACGCTTCCGCATGAGTTCCCGTGCGGGGGTGGACCAGCGCTCCTATGGCCTGAAGGTGAATGCCAAGTTCGACAGCCCGCAGTTTAAGAACGCGGAGGACAGCATGTCGGTCGATATTCCGGTCAACCAGATCCCGCGCCTGAATACCGGCACCTTTGAGGTGATGCCGGATTCCATCTCTGTGGGTGAGGAGTCCAATGTCATGTTCGGCATCAACAACACCGGAAAAGTAACGCTCTACAATGTTATGGCACGGTTTGAGGCCGATTCCATCCAGCCGACCGACACTTATGTCGGCAACATCAAGTCCGGCGAGACCGGAAACGTGGACTGTATGGTGACTGGTGCTGCGCCGACCACGGACGACGGAAAAGTAAAGGTTATCATTTCCTATGAGGATGAAAACGGCGAAGTCTCCGAAGTGGAAAAAGAGATGACGCTGTACGTCAGTGAACCGGCTCCCGACATGGACGATATGGATATGAGCGGCTTTGATGATGTACCGCAGGAAGAGCCGGGAACGCTTCAGAAATATGGAAAAGCCATTGCCGCGGCAGCAGTCATCGTTCTTGGCGCGGTCGGTGTGGTGATTGTGAAAAAACGCCGGAAACACAAAAATGAGGAATAAGTTATGAAATTTGTCGATCTGCTGGCCATGAGCCTGAAAAATTTAAGCAGAAGAAAGCTGAGGACCGCGCTGACGGTCCTTGGTGTCGTGATCGGCACGGCCTCCATTGTTGTTATGGTATCCCTTGGCATTGGCTTAAGCGAACTGAACCGCGAACTTATCGCATCCTACGGAAGCCTCACGGAGATCACCGTCAACAGCGCCTACAATGGCGGGGACAGCACAACAGATCCCATTTACCTGACCGATGACGCGGTGAAACAGATGAAAAAACTCACCTATGTGACGGATGTGTACCCCATGCTGGAGGTTGATGTCATGATGCAGCAGGGGAAATATTCCACGAATGTTTCGCTGACCGGAGCACCCTATGAATATTTAAAGAGAATCCCGTTAGGAGAGGGCGCGCTCTCTGCGCCATCGGACAAAGACCTGAAGCTGATCTACGGCAATGCCATCATCCAGTGGTTCAACGATCCGAAATCGAGAAACAGTTACTGGGAGACCGGAAAGCTGCCGGATGTGGATTTTATGGGAAAGCCGATGTTTGTGATCTTTGACACAGATACTTACTACCAGTCCCAGGGAGGCGGGGAGGACGCGCCGAAGCCGCCGAAAAAGTACATGATCCAGACAGATGGTGTGGTGGAAGGCGGCGTGGACGATTACAACAGCTACGCGTACAATGTATACACACGGCTGGACCTGTTGGAAACCCAGTTAAAGCGCATTTTTAAAAAGAAACCGATTCCCGGACAGCCGACCAACAAAAAGGGGAAACCTTACAACTATTTTATTTACAATTCCTGCGTGGTGAACGTGGACGATATGGAACATGTGGCAGAAGTTCAGAAAAAGCTGACTGACATGGGCTTTCAGGCGTACAGCAACGCAGACTGGATGCAGCAGTCCGAGCAGCAGTCCAACATGATCCAGGCCGTGCTCGGCGGTATCGGAGCCGTGTCCCTGTTTGTCGCGGCCATCGGTATTGCCAACACCATGATGATGTCCATCTATGAGCGTACCAAAGAAATCGGCATCATTAAGGTGCTCGGTTGTGACATGAAGGTCATCCGCAACATGTTTCTCCTGGAATCCGGATTTATCGGGTTTATGGGCGGTGTTGTAGGCCTGATCTTCAGCGAGGCCGTGTCGTTCGCCATCAATCATCTGCTGAACATCAGCCAGACTATGACCGGAATGGATGGTAATATTTCCCGGATCCCGTTGTGGCTGGCGGCAGCGTCGCTGGGATTTGCGGTGTTTATCGGCATGGCAGCCGGATTCTTCCCGGCACTGCGCGCCATGAAGTTAAGCCCGCTCGCGGCGATCCGCAATGAATAAGAAAAAATACTTGCATTTTCTGTCGGAATCCGCTATCCTGTATACAGAGCGTGCGACTGGCGGAAAAAGTGGGGAACCACAGGGGAGCACGTAAGTTTAAGAAATTGCCGGCCGCCTGGGCACCATGTTTTTGTGGTACTCAGGCGGCTTTTTGCTTTTTTCAGGGCGCAATGGGCCATAAAACGTGGAAACAATGTGATTGTTTATTCATTTATTCACAGGAGGAATATACCATGAAACAGTTATCCCTGCAGGAAGAGTTACAGGCAAACGCGTACCCGGGACGAGGCATCGTCATCGGAAAAACACCGGATGGCAAAAAAGCGGTGACTGCGTATTTCATTATGGGCAGAAGTGAGAACAGCCGCAACCGTGTGTTTGTGGAAGATGGGGAGGGCATCCGTACCCAGGCGTTCGACCCGAGCAAGCTGACTGATCCGAGCCTCATCATTTACGCTCCGGTCCGTGTCCTGGGAAACAAGACCATTGTGACCAACGGCGACCAGACTGATACCATCTACGAGGGCATGGACAAACAGCTCACCTTCGAGCAGTCCCTCAGAAGCCGCGAGTTCGAGCCGGACGTGCCGAACTACACCCCTCGGATTTCCGGCATCCTTCATATTGAAAACGGACGTTACAATTACGCTATGTCAATCTTAAAGAGCAACAACGGCATCCCGGATGCCTGCAACCGTTACACCTTCGCTTACGAGAATCCGGTTGCCGGTGAGGGCCATTTCATTCACACCTACATGCACGACGGCAATCCGCTCCCGAGCTTTGAGGGCGAGCCGAAGTTAGTAGAGATCCTGGACGATATGGACGCGTTTACCGACATGCTCTGGAACAGCTTAAACCCGGACAATAAGGTTTCTCTGTTTGTGCGTTACATCGATATCGCAACCGGCGCATACGAGACAAAGATCGTGAATAAAAACAAATAAGGGAAAGGGAGATAAGAAGATGAACGAGATGGAATTAAAATATGGCTGTAACCCGAATCAGAAACCGGCAAGAGTATTCATGCATAACGATAAAGACCTTCCGTTCCAGGTATTAAGCGGAAGACCTGGCTACATCAACCTGTTAGACGCGTTCAACGGCTGGCAGTTAGTCAGAGAGTTAAAGAAAGCAACCGGACTTCCGGCAGCAGCATCGTTCAAGCATGTTTCACCGGCTGGCGCAGCAGTAGGCCTGCCGCTCTCCGAGACCCTGGCAAAGATCTACTGGGTAGACGATATGGGTGAGCTTTCCCCGCTTGCAAGCGCTTACGCGAGAGCACGCGGCGCGGACCGTATGTCCTCTTTCGGTGACTTCATTTCCCTGTCCGATGTCTGCGATGTTTCCACCGCAAAGCTCATCAAGCGTGAGGTATCCGACGGCGTCATTGCGCCGGGATATGAGCCGGAGGCACTGGAAATCTTAAAAGAGAAGAAAAAAGGCAGCTACTGCGTCATCCAGATCGACCCGGATTACGAGCCGGAGCCGATCGAGCGCAAGCAGGTGTTCGGCGTGGTCTTTGAGCAGGGCAGAAACAACCTGGATATCAACAAAGACATGCTGGCAAACGTCGTGACCGAGAACAAGGAGATCCCGGATCAGGCAAAGATTGACCTGGTCATCTCCCTCATCACCTTAAAATACACCCAGTCCAACTCTGTCTGCTACGCAAAAGACGGCCAGGCCATCGGCATCGGCGCAGGCCAGCAGTCCCGCGTACACTGCACCAGACTGGCAGGCCAGAAGGCAGACAACTGGTTCTTACGCCAGGCTCCGCAGGTACTGAACCTGCAGTTTGTGGATGGCATCAAGCGTGCCGACCGCGACAACGCCATCGACGTTTACATCGGCGACGAGTACATGGATGTGCTGGCAGACGGCGCATGGGAGAAGACCTTTAAGGTAAAACCGCCGGTATTCACCAAAGAAGAGAAGCGCGCATGGCTGGATCAGATGACCGACGTGGCACTTGGCTCCGACGCGTTCTTCCCGTTCGGCGATAACATCGAGCGCGCGCATAAGAGCGGCGTCAAATACATTGCGCAGCCGGGCGGATCCGTTCGCGACGACAATGTCATCGAGACCTGCAACAAATACAACATGGCGATGGCCTTTACCGGCATCCGCCTGTTCCACCACTAACAAAGCGCGGGAGTTCCTGCCCTCTGTTGGAATACGAAAACATGAATTGGAGGATGGAAAGATGTTTATTACCTGTTTAGACCTGGAAGGAGTATTAGTACCGGAAATCTGGATCGCGTTCGCGGAGGCAAGCGGCATCCCGGAGTTAAAGCGCACCACCCGTGATGAGCCGGACTACGACAAACTCATGAAATGGCGCCTTGGAATCTTAAAAGAGCACGGACTTGGCTTAAAAGAGATTCAGGAGACCATCGAGAAGATCGACCCGATGCCGGGCGCAAGAGAGTTTTTAGATGAACTCCGGGAACTGGGACAGGTAATCATCATCAGCGATACCTTTACCCAGTTCGCAAAGCCGCTCATGAAGAAACTCGGCTGGCCGACCATCTTCTGCAACGAGCTGGAAGTAGCAGAAAACGGCGAGATTACCGGATTTAAAATGCGCATCGAACAGTCCAAACTCAGCACCGTCAAGGCGCTGCAGTCCATCGGATTCGAGACCATCGCCAGCGGCGACAGCTACAACGACCTCGGCATGATCCGCGCCAGCAAAGCCGGCTTCCTCTTTAAGAGCACCGACCAGATCAAAAATGATAACCCGGATCTTCCGGCGTATGAGACGTATGAAGAACTGCTGGCAGCGATTAAGGCAGCAGTGTAAAACAGAATCGGGAAAAATGCAAAATGGCGGTCCTTTCGGGGACCGCCGCTTTTGCTTGATCGGATTTTTATGTTGTCGAAGGAATCTTCTTGCATTGCCGATTTTCGTATGATATTCTTAGAATAAGCGAAGTTTCTAATCATCTAATTGATATTTCTACTATCTAAAGCCGGTCACGGCATCAGAAAACTCTTTGCTTAAAAAGCCAAACAATCTAAGCAGGGAGGATGATGCAGATGCAAAAAACAGAAAAACGACAAGAAGTGGATTACGCAGCAGAATTGAAGCTGCGGGAGTGCCAGATCAATCTCAGCGATTTTGCTTTGTTTCTTTCAGTTATGAAAAACAAAGAGGCGCACGAAAATGTTCTCAGTATCATTTTAGGAGAGCCGAACCTTAAATTAAAGAAAGTACATACAGAAGAAGTGGTGCTGAATAAGATTGGAAAACGCGCGATCCGGCTGGATGCCTGGGCGCTATCAGAAGATGACCGCCAGTTTGCGACCGAGATGCAGAATGATACCAGCAGCGATGATATGCGGAAGCGCTCGCGGTTTTATCAGGGTCTGTTAGACACGCCCATCTTAAAATCCGGAAAACGGACGCGCTATCAGGAACTTCCGTCAACGATAGTAACATTTATTACGCAGGAAGATATTTTCCAAAAAGGCAGGGCAAAATATACATTCACCGAGCGCTGCATCGAGTGCCCGGAATTAGAACTCGACGATGGGACCACGAAAATTTTCTTAAATATGGCAAGCAAAAATGGTGATCCAGGACTGGTCAGCCTGCTCCAGTACATGAAAGACACCCGCTCAGATAACCCGGAAATTCTTTGCTGGGATGAACGTCTCACAAAGATCGACAATGTGGTAAATGAAGTAAAACAGTCAGAAGAATGGGAGGTGGTTCAGATGAGTATTTTATCGATTGGCTTAGAACGCGGGCAGGAAATCGGTGAGGAACGCGGCCGAGAATTGGGCGAGTTATCTGCGACAATCCGACTGATCGTGAAAAAGCTGAAAAAGGATGTTACACCCGTTCAGATAGCAGAGCTTCTGGAGATGGACCTGTCAGAAGTTCACAAGATTTGCGCAATTGCAAAACACTATGCACCAGGGTATGACATCCAGAAAATTTGCGAGGAATACTGGAAATCAGGCAAAAATGAAAATTAGAAACTGTTCACAGGCGGCGGTCCTTTCGGGGACCGCCGCTTTTGTATGCCACGAATTTCCAGATACCACTAGCCGTTCCCCCTCGAACTTGCTATAATAAGTACCAGAATGAGATTTTGACAGAGGAGAAGAGTACTATATGCGTACAAAACGATTAGGCGATATGCTCATAGAGCTTGGGCTGCTCACGGAAGATCAGTTAAAGCAGGCTCTGGAGTTTCAGTCAAAGGAGAAAGACCGTCTTGGTACGATCCTGATAAAACACAACTTTATCACCGAGCGCCAGCTGATCGACGCGCTCCGTATGCAGCTTGGTATTGAATACATCGACTTAACCAAGGTCGACATTGCGCCGGAAATGTCCACCTATGTACCGAAAAACCTTGCAAGGCGCATGAACATCGTTCCGGTCCGTATTTCCAAGGACCAGCTGTTCCTTGCGATGGCCGACCCGTTAAACTTCATGGCGGTCGAGGAGGCGCAGCGTACTTCCAAAAAACGGATCGTCCCGATGATCGCCTCCGAGCCTGCGGTTAAGCATGCCATCAACGTGCTTTACGGAAATGAGGGTGCTGCGCAGGCTATGGCGCAGATCCGTGCGGAAAACGCGGCTGCCATGGAGGCAGAGGCATCGGCAAGACCGGCGGAGAACCAGGAAAACACCACCCCGATGGTGCGCCTGGTCAACTCCATCATCGAGCGTGCTTATGTGGAAAACGCGTCCGATATCCACTTCGAGCCTTCCGAGGAAGAACTGCTTGTCCGAATGCGTATCGACGGCCAGCTGCACCGTATCATGACAATCCCGGGAGAGCTGAAAGATTCCGTTATTTCCCGATTAAAGATCATGTCCCGCATGGATATCGTAGAAAAACGAATCCCGCAGGATGGCCGTGCTGTGCTGCCGATGCGTGGAACCGAGCTGGATATGCGTACTTCCACGCTGCCGACCATCTACGGTGAAAAAGTCGTAATCCGAATCCTGCGCCGGAACGAAGACTCTCTGAACCGCCGCGGCATCGGCATCCCTCCGGCAGAGGACGCGAAGATTGACAAGCTCTTAGGACTCACCTCCGGCGTTATCATGATCGTGGGACCGACCGGTTCCGGTAAGTCCTCCACCATGTACACCCTTGTGCGGGAGCTGCTTTCCGACCGTACCAACCTGATCACCCTGGAGGATCCGGTGGAGTACCACATGAAAGGCGCGACCCAGGTACAGATCAACGAGAAAGTCGGCCTGACTTTCGCGTCCGGCCTGCGATCCATTCTGCGACAGGACCCGGATGTCATCTGCGTCGGCGAGATCCGAGACGGCGAGACCGCCGAGATCGCCATGCGTGCCGCCATGACCGGCCACCTGGTTATCACCACCATCCACACGGAGGATGCCATCTCCGCGATCGACCGTCTGCGCGACATGGGCGTGCCGCCATACCTGATCGCGGCAGGCCTGCGAGGCGTCATCTCCCAGCGACTTTTGCGCCGCGTCTGCCCGAGCTGCAAAGAGCAGATCGTTCCGCCGAAAAAAGCGCTGGAACTTGCCAAGATCCCGGATGTTCCGGGCCGCGTCTACTGGCAAGGCGCCGGCTGCGACCAGTGCTTCCGTTCCGGCTACCGCGGACGAATCGGTGTATTTGAGGTTATGGTCATCCAGGATGGCCTGCGCCGCTGCATCATGGAGGAGGCAGACCGCCCGCGCTTCCTGGAAGTGGCAAAGAAAGAGTGCGCATACGTGCCGATGGCAGAGCACGCGCAGAAACTGCTCGACAACGGAACGACAACGGTAGATGAGATCATCCGTACGCTGTCGATCTTCTAAAAAAGCTGAGATGAGAAAGGAACGATTCCCATGTATTTATATAGTGTAGAAGACCTGATTGCGCTGGCAGCCGAGAAGCGCGCGTCCGACGTGCATCTGATCGCTGGCCTGCCGCCAAAATGTCGGCTTGACGGCCGCATCTGCAACCTGGCTGACGAACCATTAACTTACGAGGACTGCGAGGAGTACGGCCGCCAGCTGGCAGGCGAGCATATCAAAAAGATCGATGAGATCGGCCAGCTCGATTTCGCTGCGACCCTGGCCGGACGGCGTATCCGAATCAACCTGTTCCGCCAGCAGGGATGTCTCTCCGCGGCGCTTCGTCTGTTAAGCAACTCCATTCCGAAGCTGGAAGATCTGGGACTGCCGGATGCCGTGCGCCAGTTCCCGCGCTGGAACAAAGGCATCGTCCTGGTAACGGGCGAGACCGGAAGCGGTAAATCCACCACGCTGGCTGCCATCCTGGACCAGATCAACCAGACCAGGCCAGTGCACATCATCACCCTGGAAGACCCGATCGAGTATGTATACACGCCGCAGCGCGCCATCATCAACCAGCGAGAGGTCGGGGAGGATGTGGAAGATTACGAGCACGGCCTTTACGCATCCCTGCGAGAAGACCCGGATGTGATCCTCATTGGTGAGATGCGGACCCCGGAGACCATCGAGACGGCGCTGGTAGCAGCCGAGACCGGACATCTGGTGTTCTCCACCATCCACACCAACTCCGCGGTCGACAGTATCGACCGTATTGTCGGCGTATTCCCGGAAAACAAACAGCCGCAGATCCGCCTGCAGCTCTCCATGACCTTAAAAGCCGTTCTGGCGCAGCAGCTTGTACCGCGTGCTACCGGAAAAGGCCGTGCCGTAGCCTGCGAGCTCATGATGATCACGCTGCCGATCCGAAACCTCATCCGCGATGGCAGAACCCCGCAGATGCAGAGCTATCTGATCTCCGGCGCGAAGGACGGATCCATCACCATGGACCGCTTCTTATTAGACCTCGCGCAGCGCGGCATCATCATGCCGGAAACCGCTGTGGAGGCGGCCGATGACCCCACAGAAATGCGCAAAAACTTCATGTTAAGATAGTGCTAAGAAAATTTGTCGAAAAACCTTGATTTTTGTCACAATTTAGTGTATTTTTTAAAGTACAAGGAGAGGATGGTGGTAACCAATTCTTTACAAAGAAAAGACCTGGTGCTAAAATCTCCTTAAGGAATTGGTAAGGTTATATGAGAAGATCTTCATAATCCCGTAAGACAAGTACTGGAGGTAAAAAGCATGCCGACTTTTTCATATCGGGCACTCGGCAGAGACGGAAAAGAAGTCCGCGGTGTGCTCCAGGCAGAAACAGAAACGGCTGCCGCAACCAGGGTCCGGGATAGCTATCCAGTTCTTTTAAACATCAGCCAGCAGGCTGAAAAGAAAAAACAGACCAGCATTCTGCAGATGGAGATCGGTAATAAGCGGGTCAAGACAAAGGCATTGTCAATCCTTTGCTCCCAGTTCGCGATCACCCTCCGTTCCGGAATGTCCATTGCCCGCGCCATGCAGATGTTAGCCGGGCAGTGCGGAGACAAGCGTCTCCGGAAAGTCATAGAAGAATCCGCAGTGGATGTGGCAGCGGGCAGCACCGTAGCCGCAGCACTGGACCAGTATCAGGAGCGCTTCCCGCTCACGTTCCTCGAAACGATCCGGGCCGGCGAGCAGTCCGGTACTCTGGACCAGTCCTTCGAGCGGCTTCACAAATTCTATGACAAAGCGTACAAGACCACAGAAAAGATCAAAAGCGCGCTCACCTATCCAATGTTTGTCGTTGCCATTGCCATTGTGGTAGTCATCATTGTTATGGCAAAAGTCATTCCGACTCTGGCAGCTGTATTCTCGGATCTGGGCGGTCAGCTTCCGCTCATGACGCGGATGATGATCGGCGCTTCCAACTTTTTCGCAAAGTGGTGGCTGGTCATGATTGGTGCATGGGTCCTGATCATTGTTGGATTCCGTACATACACCAAAACGCCGAAAGGCAGAATCTGGAAAGCGAAACTGGCGTTATCGCTGCCAATGGTTGGCACCATCAACCAGATGAACGCGGCCGCGCAGTTTGCCAACACCATGTCCGTGCTCCTGGCGGCCGGCATCACACTCGACCAGGCAGTGGAGACCACGGCAAAGACCATGGAAAACGCGCTGTTCCAGGATGAGGTCCGCGCCATGCGCAGCGTCATTGAGCAGGGCCGAACACTTACCGACTGCTTATACGGCAGAAAATATTTCCCACAGACCATGATCGACATGTGTTCTGTCGGTGAAGAAACCGGTGAACTGGAAGAAACACTGGAAAATGTAGCAGATTATTACTCAAATGAAGTGGATTTCCGCATGCAGCGTCTGCTAGGCATGCTGGAGCCGACACTCTTGGTTTTGTTATCCATCTTTGCCGGATTCATCGTTGTATCGATCTACCTGCCAATCTTCACCATGTACGACCTGATGTAAAACACCGGGTCCCAAACTTGTTACAGTTCATGCTTTGCACAAACTGCAACAGATTTTGCCGATGCTCCGCATTCCAAATCGGCAAAATCTACAACCGCTACTGTACTATACGGAATTTTCAGTTCAGAAAATTCCTACCCATATACAGTAACACAACTTCCACGGTTGAAACGAAGCGCCTTCTTCGTTCAATAAAAAAATATATACAAAAAAGGAGAAAAAAATCATGAAAAGCTTAATGAAAAAGGTTCGTGGTGACAAAAAAGGTTTCACCCTCGCAGAGTTACTGGTAGTAGTAGCAATCATCGGTATCCTGGTTGCAATCTCTATCCCGGTATTTACTGCACAGCTGTCTAAGGCAAGAAAGGCTACTAACCTGGCAAACCTGCGTGCAGCAAAAGCAGCTGCTGTAGCTGAGTATCTGACTGGTGAGAAAGAAGGAGAAGCAACTTATAACTATGATATTGCTTCTGGTAAAGTAACTCTTGTTGATGGTGCAACGGTAACAAAGGATGCTACTACCGAAAGAAAGTTAGATGATTCTGCTACTACAGGAGCTGAAGTGGAAGGTGATGGAAAGTATACTAAGTTTTCTGTAAAGATTTCTACAAAAAATGGAACTTCTACAGAGAATGCAGTATATGTTTACGCTGACAAATAATAGGGGAAACGCCCTAAGTTGAAATAGTGGATGGGATTTCCCATCCACTATTTTAAAATAAAGAAAAATGATTGAATATTGTGCTGATAAAAATATCAGAATCCGTGCGGCAAGGAGAACAAATTATGAAATTCAAGGAAACTATTATTAAAAAATCTGCTTTTACTGTGGCAGAACTCCTTGTGGTTGTTGCTATTATTGGCGTTCTGGTGACAATCAGTATTCCAATATTTACAGCGGAACGTGAAAAAGCAAGACGAGCTGTTGACATGGACACTGCCAGAAAAATTAAATCGGCTCTTGTACTTGCCTATAATAATGAAGAAATTACAGTTCCGCAGAAAATTAGTGGAAATGGATACGGTACATGGGTAATGCTTTGCAATGGGTCCGAGGAATATGCTCCTAGCGCATATCGTGATAATGGCAAAAAAGTAAATGGTATATGGTGTGGAGCGAATAAAGGCGTTTCGGTCAATGGAAATATGGCCAATAGTGATTGGACATACAATAAAGATGTAGAAAAAATTTTAAAAGATTTTGGTTTAGATGTCTATACTTTGCGAACCCGTAGCAATGGTGATAAAAATGGATGGGACTGGATTATCATTGAAGTTGGTTATAACGAAAAGGGCGAGTTTATTACAAGAATGTATTCGGGCTACAAATGGCAAAATGGTGCAGCAGGACAGACAAAAGATAAGTCGAATATTGAAAAGATGATATACAAGGAATAATTCTGAATGAATATTGGCCTTTCCTAAGAATAGAGGTTGCCATCTGAAAGATTGCAGAGGAATGAATATGAAACAAAAAAGTTTAAATAAACAAAAGTCTGGATTTACAGTGGCAGAACTCCTTGTGGGAGTAGCCATTATTGGAATTTTGGTAGCAATCAGTATTCCTATTTTTACATTCCAGAGACAAAAAGCAATCATAGCTGTAAATAAAGCCAATATTCGATCAGCAAAGGTAGCAGCAATGTATGATAATGAGTCTACACTAAATAAGGCTTCTTCAGCGGTGGAAGCAAATGTTACTTATTTTATTTACGACGTAAAAAAGGAATTATAGAACAAAGTATTCCTACCGAAAAATGGAATCCAACATGTACCTATAACGGTGAAACGATGGGAATTAACGAAATGGGTAGAAGGCTTATGAGAGAGGCGGAGAATTATCATATTTGTGATAAAGTAATTGTTTTTGTAGGAAACAAAATTGACTCTGGCTATTTGCTTCAGAAAGCGCCATATTACACGGAAGATGACAAGGTTGGATTTGAAAGAAATAATCCGTTTGGTCCGGGTACAGGACATGGCTATGCTAGTTAATATCTGGAACATGACAGGAGATTTTTTATATGCTTCATCTTGACTTAATGATTACCATTTATATTTTAACGGTGACCTTCCTCCTCGGCTGCTGCCTTGGAAGTTTCTCGGACTGCCTTGCGATGCGCCTCTTATCCGGCGAGTCGGCATTTTCGGGGCGTTCCCACTGCGACAACTGTGGGCATGTGCTTGGAGCTGCGGACTTAATTCCGCTGTTTTCCTGGCTGTTCTTAAAAGGCAAATGCCGCTACTGCGGGGCAAAGGTTCCGGCAGAATGTTTCTTCACGGAACTGATCGCGGGAATTGGCTGCTGCCTGATCGTTTACCGTTATGACTTATCCATTATGAGCCTTCGGTGCATTCTTCTGGGACTTATTCTTCTGATTCTCACGATCACTGACCTTCATGAGTGGATCATCCCGGACCGGCTGCAGATTGCGGGCTGTCTGGTGTTTCTGGGAACGGCGTTTTTCCTGCCGGATCCCGTACATACAATGTTGCGCGGCATCATTCTTGGATTCGCGCTGGGCGGCGGAATGCTGCTCGTATCCCTTCTCTTTGACCGGCTTACCGGAAGGGAAAGCCTGGGAGGCGGGGACATCAAACTGTTTTTTATGACCGGGCTTTATCTTAGTTCTGCCTGGGAAATTTTGTTTTATCTGATCTTAAGCTGCCTGTTTGGGCTTGGATTCGCGGCACTGCGAAAATCGCAGAGGCTTCCGTTTGGCCCGTCGATCGCGGCAGCATGCTTTATCATGGTACTATATGGAGACACGATGACCCGATGGTACACGGGATTATTCTAGTTTTAAAACGGGGTACAGAGATGAAAAACTGTCTGGGAATTGAAATTGGACATTACCGCGTAAAAATCGCGTATATGGAGCGTGGCGAGCTGAAAAAGTATGTTTCGGTCCGTCTGGACACCGATACGCTGACCGATATGAAGCTTTACGCGGAATTTATACAGGACGTACTGCGCGAGAACGGCATCCGCTGTAAGCATGTTGTGTTTGCGCTGCGTCAGGATGATACCTATGTAAAACGATGCAGCCTTCCGCTCATGACGACGGAGCAGCTGAAATTGAACCTTCCATACGAGTTCCACGACTATATCGGCGAGGAGCTGGACGCGTATCAGTTTGATTACGCGGTTATTGAGCGGACGGAGGACAGCCTGGACCTTCTGGCGGCTTCCTGCCGGAAAGAGCTTTGCCAGCAGCTGCAGAAGCTGGCGAAAATGGCGCATTTGAAGATGGTTGGCATGGTTCCGTCGGTGGTCGGGCTGGAGCGCATCCTGGAGCATGCGCAGGGCGGCGCGCGGGAGAAGGATTTCGCGGTGCTCGACCTCGGAACCAAGGCGCTGCGCATGCATTTCTTCCGGAAAGGCATTTACGACATCACCCGTACCATGGAGCCGGGCTGCGAGGAGATCGAGCAGATCCGCCGGGGTGACCACGACAAGCTCCTGGAGCTGGGCCTGGATGCAGATGATCCGTTCTGGAACGAGAAGAGCGAGGAAGAGATGGACAAGATCCTCCTGGACCGTTATCAGACGATCGCGGTACAGGTTATGCGAGTTCTGAACTTCTACAGCTTCAACAACGCAGACAACACCATCGACACGCTGTATTACTGCGGCGGCGGCGCGCGCTATGAAAAGCTGATCGCGGAGATCGCGGAGACCGTCGGCATCCCGGTCAAGAGCATCGGGGAGCTGCTCCCGAAGGTGGATGAGGACAAGCGTTTGGGACTGGTTGACAGTCCGCAGACGGTCGGCGTACTGATGGAATAAGAGGAGGAGGAACCGTGGCTGATTTAAAAAGTATCGCGAAGATGCAGATCGGCGGTCTGAAATATCCGGAGAAGAAACGCATCAATCTGTATCAGCGTGAGTTTAAAAAGGGAATAATCGTAGGAGAGGTGGTATCCTTTGCTGCGTTTATGGCATTTTTATATGTGTTTGCGCAGGTTGGCATTGTGCAGCCGATGCAGGAGGCTGAGCGTGCGGAGGCGGCATATGAGCGCATGGAAAAACAGCTTGAGGTCATGCGCAGCGCCAACTCTGTCATGCCGGAGGTGAGCGAAAACTACGCGCACTACGGCAATGCCTGGCAGACCGACGAGGAGCGCCTGATCCCGGACCGCCTCATGATGCTGGATGTGATGAAAACCAAAGTGTTCCCGGTCTGCGACCTCATCGACGGCTTTTCCCTGATGGACGACCAGATCTCCTTTTCCTGCAGGCTGGAGCGGGGCATGATGCTTTCCGACATGGTGCGCCAGATCGAGGAAGAGGAGCATGTGCGCTATGTGACGGCGACCGTGGAGGCAACTCCTGGGGACGAGGAAGAGGAACATGTGCGCGCGCTGGACAAAAAGGTAAACGTGGACATGATCATTTATTTTAAACAGGCAGGAGAAACGGGGGAAGAGACAGAGTCATGAAAACAATCTTAGGTTATGTTCTGACAAGAACCCAGAAAATCGCACTGGTATTCCTGGTTGTTCTGGCTTTCTTTGGTGTCTGGTATGTAGGCATTTACACCCCGATCCAGGACCGCATCGCGGCGGCAGACACCACAGACCTGGAAGACCAGATGGCAATGGAACAGATGCGGGCAACGAAGATCAAGTCCATGCAGGCCGAGATCGATGAAAACGTAAACGCAGGCGCGCCGGTGGTTCCATCTTACAACAATTTCAAGAAAGAACTGGACGAATTAAACACCATCTTCGGACAGGCTTTTGAGTTTGATTTCTCCTTCTCAGAGCCGCAGCAGGATGGAAGCGGTGCCCAGGGAAGCGGCGTGCGCCGCGACATTTCCGTGACCTGCCAGGCGGAAAATTATGACTCCGCAGTGGAACTGATGCGCCAGATCCTGCAGGGACCGTACCGCAGCATGATCCACGACATCGCGATCACAAGCGATGACAAGCGGGATAATGACCCGGATTTCGAGCCGGACGTGAGGCAGGGACGCGTTTCCTTATCCTTCAATATGACTTACTTTGAAACCACAATCGGAGCGGACACACTGGAAGGAATCCCGCAGCAGCAGACCCAGTCCCAGCCGGTTGGCGGTCTTGCAAACGCGGACATGTCCAACCTGCAGCGGTCCGAATTGGAAACCGCGGCAGAAGCAGCATTCGGAGAATAACGCATGAGTACAGCAGGCAGACAATCACAAAATCAGCGGACCCGCAAACGCCGCGTCCGCGCTATGCTTGGAAACGAGAGCGGAGCAAGCCTGGTAGCGGCCATCCTGTTTTTCGTGCTCTGCGGAGTCGGCGCGTCCGTCATCCTCGCCGCAGCCTCCGCCTCCGCCGGAAAAATGAAAAAAGTGCCCGAAGCAGACCAGAAACGGTTTGCGGTGGAGTCGGCAGCGGGGTTTTTGCGGGATGAGCTGAAGGACAGCAGAAATACAATTAAAATTACTGAGAGAAAAGAGAAAAGTTCCAAAGAGGAAACGCCAGATTACGGTGATGGACCGGTTTATACCTATAGCAACGGAACTGCACTGGATGCCACGAATGTTTTGGATTCCTGTGTGGAACAGATTTACTATTCTTTTTCAGAAGAAGATGATCCCAATACAGAACCGTGTGAGTCTGCGCAAAAGGAATTTCTGCTGTCTGTCCAGAAGCAGTCAGGAACGGATACGCTTCACTATGACCAGTTAGAGACAAAGGTTGATTTTGTCATGGATTCTGATTACAAAATTACAGCCGTTATTTCCGATAACCAGACAGATGACGCGCATCAGGAGGACCGGTGTGAGCGGGTCCTGACAGTTCCATCAAAGGTACAGGTGGATGAAGATGTGGATGTAAAAGAGTATGAGGAAACAGATGAAAATGGCGATGTGACTGATGAGTGGACCGTTACAACCACGACCCGTACTACAACCATTTACTGGGAACGTGGTACGATCGAAAGAACACATCCTGAAAAAGACGGAGGCTGATCGAATGGAACAGAAATTATGTGCAGTGCTGCGCAAGCTGAGATCGCGTCAGGCGGAAACTCTGTCTGAACTGCTGGTTTCTGTGCTGGTCATTGTTATGGGTCTTACGATGTTTGCTTCCGCTCTGATGGCTGCAAGAAAAATGCTGTCTGAGGGTGATGCTTTGCTCCATACATATTATGCGGAGAGGAATATTCTGGAAGCGGAATCAGGCACGGTGAGCGCGGATCTTATTTTTCAGGTGGAAAATGGAACCAACAGAGACAGGGTTGGATTTGCGTTGAAACAGAGTGTTACGGGAAGCAATGGTATTTACCAGATCAAGCTGCATTCCGAGCAGAAACAAAACGCGACGGATGGTACAGGAACATCGGAACCGGCAAAATATTTTCGTTACAGCAGATAAAAGAAAATGGAGCAGAGTACATGAACAGGCAGTGGTTTGAGAGAAAGAAACATCAGATAATACAGCGTTGTTTCCGGTCACGGGCAGGCATGACGCTGACCGAGATGCTGGCATCACTGCTGATTCTTTCCATGTCTGCGGTTGCAGTTGCCGGAGGCGTTGTGGCGGTGAAAAATGCTTATCAGAAAACGACAGAGAAAGCGGAAGCGCAGCAGGTACTTTCAACAACGGTGGAACTGATAACGGATTTCTTTTCCGATGCGCAGCAGGTGCGGAGCGGAGGAACAGCAGGACCGGAATTTTTCAGCAGCGATACCGGGACCTGGATGCGCCTTGCGTCTGTGCCATATCAGGCAGCGAGTGGAACTCAGGAGTCCAATAAGAATAAAGCGGGAATCTGCAAAGTCTATATCGGCGATGACGGAACGGAAACAAAGGTTCCGCTTCTTTCGGATGGAGCCATGGCCGGATTATTTTACACCGACTTTGATGTGCATGGGTATACTTATGCGGATGGCTGTTTTACTCTGAAAAATATCCGTGTTTATTATAAACAGGATGCAGGAAACAATAGCCGTGTGCCAATGGCGCAATTGAAGGAATTAACAGTACGCGCGGTAAACCTGGAAGAATAGAAGAGGGAATGCTTTGCCGGAGGAGAAAGAAATGGAACACAGAGCATATGCAAAGAAAAATAGAAAGGACGCGTTTACACTGGCGGAATTTCTGGTGGTCATTGCGATCACCATGATCCTTGCCGGTGTTTCTTTTGTTGCAGCGATCCGCTATCAGAGCCGTTTACGGCGTATGGAAATGGACCGCACTGCAAAAGAAATTTTTCTGGCAGCGCAGAATAACCTGAGTCTTGCGAAATCCGGCGGGATTATGGAACGTCTTTTAACAGATGGGTCTGAAGAAAAGCTGGGAATTTTTCTGGGAGAAGATCAGGGTGCTCTTTATTATATTTTATATCAGCCGGGAGAGGATGGTCAAAATACAACGGATGAGATCCGTCAGCGTCTGCTTCCGTTTGGTTCCATTGATGAAACCGTTCGCGCCGACGGAAGTTATCTGATCATTTATAATCCATCTGATGGAAGTGTGCGTGAAGTATGGTACTCTGATCAATATAAATTCCAGGACTCCGATCTTTCCAGTGATGATTTTAAAGCTGCTGCCCAGGATCCGGTAAAACGGGAACGATATCAGGGCGAGGCAATTGGATATTATGCCGGAGATGAAATTTCTGAGGTTTCACCGGAAGCACCGGTATCTACAGTAAAAGAACCTATGCTGGAGATACAGAACAGGGATATTTTATATGTGTATGTTGCGGATAAGAACCATGATAATAATGATGTTACCACAAAACTTTTTATTGAAGGTCTTTCCAGCGGAGCAAAAGGTTCGCTTGATTTAAAATTACTCAGCAAAAATCAGCAAACGAAAAAGCAGGTTTTATGGATGATGACCTATACGGATGATTATGGGGCATATCGTGTGATCCTGGATGATATTTCAACAGATAATGGGCGTTTTGTGGATTTGAATAAGGACAACAGCATTGTTACTTTTGAAAATGATAAACGCTTTATACCGGGAGAAGATATCAGGCTGTATGCGAAAAGTTATATTCCGGGGAAAAGTAATTCCGAGAAGACCAGTGAGGTTATGCAGACAAACAGCATTTTTGCAGGAAAAAGGACAGACAAAGTGCTGATCTCATGTGCCCGTCATTTGGAAAATCTGGATTTCAGAATCTCGGGATTTAACCCGGTAACAAAGGGAGCCGAACTGGGCCTGGAACAGCAGACGATGGATGGAAATCCGTATTATGTGGCTTCGCAGCAGGAGGATATTTCCTGGAATAAATTTTCTGAGGTCGTACAGCCGTTCAAGGAGTCTGCTGATTCGGATGTTTATGTCTGCTACTTTAAAAAGGATACCGATACCAGACCGACTCATACGGCAAAGAACAGTTACGCTCCTGTGGAGCCAAATTTTCCATTATGGTATGAAGGAAACATACACGAGATAAGCGATCTTGTGGTAAAAGATGTGGATACGGGCGGTTGTTTTGGAACAGTTACGCAGAATCTGGCAGTAAACAATTTGAAAATAGTTTCTCCGAATATCAGCTCAGTATTTGGCGCAGGCGGTTTGATTGGATCTGTCACAGGAAATTCTGTAGAAATTTCTGTCGATCATGTGTTAGTGCAGTATCCGATGATCACATCAACGAAAAAGAAGGATTTTACGGACCCATTGGAAGTTGACGCAGGGGCTCTGATCGGAGCGTTCAATGGAAAAAATCTTACGGTCAGAAAAAGCATGGCAGCCAATACTTACCGTGAAAATGTGACAGAAGAGTTGCAGCGGGATGAGCTAAGCGCACAGGATGCAGCAAATTTAAAAATTCAGTCTGATTATGGATCAGCAGGTGGTCTGATTGGTTCAATCAATGCAGAGGGTACTGTGCTGTTGTCTGGCTGTGCAGCCTCCGTTTATGTGGAGGCAGGATCTTATGCTGGCGGATTGGTTGCCAGTGTTAGTTCTGGAAATGTAACGATAGAAAACAGTTATGTTGGCGGTCATACATCGGAAGGGAAATTTTTGACAGAGCTTAAGCCGACAGACGCTGATTTTTACAAATCCGATGAAACTGGAGTAATTGGAACAATTGGACGTTATAATATAGTAGCAAGTCAGCGGGCAGGTGGAATTGCGGCAATCGTTCCAGTTGGAACTACGATCAGCCATACCTATGTGACGGCATCGATTTGGTCGAAGGGCATGAATGCTCAGAAGGCTGAACAGGAAAGAACCGAGGCAGCGTTCATCGCAAGATGGGGCGGAATCAACAGCGATAGCGGAAAAGAAGCATCCGACTCCGCTTTTTCTTATTGTTATAGCGCATGCGAAGTAAGGGGAGAAGAGGTAAGTGCTGGGCGCGTTTTAAACTATTCTAGTTCAGATAAACTGGAAAAATATTTTAAAACAGATACAACGGACAGCGGGAAAAAAGCTTTCCCATACGATGAAAAATTACCCGATGCCTATCCGATGCCAACCGTCGTACAGTTGATCCGGGAGGATCCGGCTGCAAGGGATATCATTAAGGTGGATGCAGATGAAGAACATAAATCATCCCAGTCTAAACTGCTTCCGAAATTTGTCCGGGTTCATATCGGAGACTGGATGCAGCCGGAGAAAGAAGAGCCGGCCGAGAATGGACTGACCATAAACGATGAAAACCGGCTGTGGGCGGATTACGTTATAGATATGCCGGAAGATACAGGTACAGCTACAAGTCCGGTAATAAAATATGTGACTTTCTCTATCAACGAATTAAGTTTACCAGAATATAAAGAAAACGAAGAAGACGATAAAGATGAGACAATTACGAAGAGTATTTATTATGTCGTAGCTGTAAATTGCAGTGATTTAAAGGCTGTCGAATATAATGTTTTGGATGATGCAACAAAGGTTGCTGCGACAAAATGGAATGAGAATGGCAGTATAAAAGATTGGATCAACCCATCACTATCAAAGCGAATAGAGTGTACGGTTGAAAATGGAAAGTTAAACGTACGCCTTTACCTGGATAATCTTGCGCTGCGAAGTGCCGGATATCAGGCATTGCCGAGCCTTCTTAATGCTGGAAATTTAAATACATTGAAAGCAGGAGCAAATGTGAAAATTGGAGCCTGCGAGGAAATTCGTATTCCAGATGAAAATACATTCAAAAAATGTAATAGCTTATTTGCAGGTATAGAACCAAATGAAGATGGAACAACATATACGGCGTTGATTGCGAATGCGAGACATCTTGAAAATTTGAACTTTTTCGGAAGCAAATGGCAGAATCCATCAAACCGGATAATCGTGACAAAAGCAATTCAGACAGATAACATTCTGTGGCATGAGGATGATGAAATCAGTTCTGGCACGAGGGCATATTGTGAGGACTTGATGGAGGCTTACGGTAGCAATCAGATTTATAACGGTCAAAACCCTTGTACACATGATAATAGTTTTTTCCCGATTGAGAATGACGAACTTTTGTCTTATGATGGAGGGGGAAATACGATTTCCAAACTGGAGATTACAAAATTACAGGATGGTAATACAAGTTCTGCATTATTCCAGAATAACCCGCATCTGCACATTTCTAATTTGAATTTGAAAGATCCAGTAATAGAATCTACTAAAAATGCAGCGGTAGTAATTGCAGGCACAAAAGTGCGTGGTCAATGGGGAAATGATATATCAGGAGGAGAATCTTTAAATATTGAAAATGTCCATGTATATGGAGATGATGCGCGGGTTATGGCAGGCTTGGTTTCTGGTGGTATTGCCGCGTCCGTGGATGTGGATGAATTTGTAATGCAGGATGTTACATTTTACGGAAAGAATGCAATTATAGGAAGCGTTTCTGTGAATAGCCAGAATAGTACAAATGCAGGAGGATTGGTTGGATACCTGAAAGCGGCTAAGTCTGTTGAGATGGAAAACAGTATGTTTTCTGGTTATATAGATGGAAGTCGTTGCGTGGATGGAACAGGGGGCCTGATTGGGCGCTTGGAACTTACAGAAGGGCCTGACATCAGTCCGGCAAAAATTACGAATTGCTATGTTGCAGGAAGAAATAATCCGTCTTATGCGCAAAGTCAGAAGGCATCCGCACTTACAGAGGGAGTGAGCATTACAGGCTATCGTCCGTTAGGTGGTTTGCTTGGCTGGGTTGAGGGCTCTGTTAAAATTACAAATTCTTTCAGCACAGCAGGTCTTTATGATGCAGCAGATGGTTGGCGTGGCGGATTTGGAGGTCTGATTGGTAAGTATGATGGAAAGGCAAATATGCAGTTGAATGATTGCTATTTTGTAGGAAAGTTATCAAGTGTTTCTGAAAACTGGGATACTTCGATGGGAATTCTGGTTGGAAAAGTTGAAAATACAGAAACAACAAACAGAATTTCTTTTTCAAATTGTGCATATTTGAAGCGCACAGAAAATCAGGATAAAAATATTATTGGTTCAATTGAAGTGAAAACTGACAACAATGTTGCTGCTTGCGCTTCTGATAAGACCGGTAAGAAAAATTTATGGCCAAGTTTAACGGATACAAGTTATGCTTCAGTGACCTATCCGTATGATTCAAACCTTAAAGATAAAACCTATCCTTATAAAATCTGGACAACTGATGAGAATGGAGCAAAAACCTATCGCGGTGACTGGATCACTCAATAACACAAAAAAACTCCGAAAAGGTCGGGCAGAGCAATCTGCCTGGCCTTTTCGGCAGTATAGATTTAAATTTTGTGGAAACTTATTTCCGAGTATTGCAATTTTTGCAAGGATTACATATAATACTAGCAATCGGATTCTTGGCATCTCTCATACAGAGGATGAGTTTTTGCCGGAAAATAGTTTCTGATTTCAAAATATCAATAAGCCTGGTTCTGCTTTTGGACATGGCTTTCTTATCGTATTTCTTTTTTATGTGCGATTTCAATTATTTGTTTTTTATCTTCTATTTCCAAATGTAAAAGAAAAATGTGAAGTATGAAAATGATGCATGCCACTGGTAAAACAAGCGCCAATAATGGTATAATGCAGTCAGAAAATCATTCTGTCTGCAAAAACTGTTAGCAGGCAGAAAGGATGAAGCCTATGGGTGAAAAAGACTTAACAGAAAAAATATTGGAAGACTATGACGATGTTTTCGCGGACATCATGAATGGTCTGCTGTTTAACGGGGAGCAGATCATCAAGCCACAAAATCTGGAAAATGCCTCTGTGCATTCCCAGTATAAGGCCGAGGGTAATAAACTGCATGAGCAGGAGCGAGATACTGCGAAATACTGGAACGGACCGAGGAGAATCCGGCTGGCAGTGCTGGGGATAGAAAATCAGACCGTTTCGGACCCGCTGATGCCGGTTCGGGTGTTTAGTTATGATGGGGCTACTTATAGAAAGCAGATGCAGGAAAAAGTGAAGGATATTGTTCCGACTGTAACAATCGTGCTGCATTTTGGCATTGAAAAACGCTGGAGTGGTCCGACAACCCTGAAAGAATTGCTGCAGATTCCGAAAGGAATGGAACCTTTTGTAAATGATTATAACATCTATGTATTCGATGTTGCGTGGCTGACGGATGAAGAGATTGCAAGGTTTCACAGTGATTTTCGGATTGTCGCAAATTTCTTTCAGAAAAAGCGAACAGAAAAGAACTATATCCCAGATGATCCGACAGAGATAACCCATGTCGATGAATTGCTAAAGCTGCTGTCGGTAATGACAAATGATGAAGAGTATGCGCAGTTAGTTAAGATTGAAAAAGACAGGAAGGAGCTGAAAAATATGTGCGATGTTGTGAAACGGATTAAGGAAATGGGAGCAAAAGAAGGAGAGGCAATAGGAGAAGCGAGAGGCGAGGTAAACGGCAGAGTCAAGGCATATGCAGAAATGGTTCGCTTTGGAGATATCACATTACAAAAAGCTGCCGAGCGCCTGAATATGACGGAAGAAGAGTTTCAACAGGCAATACAGGGACTTAAATCAGAAGAAAACGGAGAAAATCGGGCAGAATAATCTGCCCGGTTTCTTACATAGTAATTCAGAATATCAAACAAGCTGAGCTTAGTCTGTAAGCACAGCTTTCTTAGTACATTTTTCTTGTGTATACAATCTTAAATAAATTAGTTTTTAATCTTCTATTTCCAAAAGTGAAAGAAAAATAGAACTGCAAAATAACGTATGTGACTGGCAAAATAGGTGCTGACAATGATATAATGCAGACAGGGAATCATTCTGGCTGCAAAAACTGTTAGCAGTCAGAAAGGATGAAGCCTATGGGTGAAAAAGACTTAACAGAAAAAATATTGGAAGACTATGACGATGTTTTCGCGGACATCATGAATGGTCTGCTGTTTAACGGGGAGCAGATCATCAAGCCACAAAATCTGGAAAATGCCTCTGTGCATTCCCAGTATAAGGCCGAGGGTAATAAACTGCATGAGCAGGAGCGAGATACTGCGAAATACTGGAACGGACCGAGAAGAATCCGGTTAGCTGTGTTAGGCATCGAGAATCAGACAGTTTCTGATCCACTGATGCCGATTCGAGTATTCAGCTATGATGGCGCGAGTTATAGAAAGCAGATGCAGGAAAAAGTTGAGGACATTGTTCCGACCGTAACGATTGTGCTGCATTTTGGTATCGAAAAGCGTTGGAGCAGTCCAACAAACTTGAAAGAACTGCTGCAGATTCCAAAGGGAATGGAACCATTTGTGAATGATTATAACATCCATGTGTTTGATGTCGCTTGGCTGACGGATGAAGAAATTGCAAGGTTTCACAGTGATTTTCGGATTGTCGCAAATTTCTTTCAGAAAAAGCGAACAGAAAAGAACTATATTCCAGATGACCCGACAGAGATAACCCATGTCGATGAATTGTTAAAGCTGCTGTCAGTCATGACGAATGATGAAGAGTATGCGCAGCTGGTTAAGGTCGAAAAAGACAGAGAGGAGCTGAGAAGTATGTGCGATGTAGTAAAACGGATAAAGGAAATGGGAGCAAAAGAAGGAGAGGCAATAGGAGAAGCGAGAGGTAAAGAAATAGGCAAAGAAATGGGTGAGGTAAGTGGCAGAATCAAGGCATATGCAGAAATGGTTCAGTTTGGAGATATCACACTGCAAAAAGCAGCAGAGCGCTTGAATATGACGGAAGAAGAGTTTCAACAGGCAGTTAAATCAGAAAAAGACGGAGAAGACCGGGTAGAATAGTCTGCCCGGATTCTTACATATTAATTTAAAATGTCAAACAAGCTGAGTTTTGTTTGTAGAAGTAAAATCCTTCTCTTTCATCAAGGATTTCTACCTTCAGTCCTACCATATATAAATTATTTCTTCTTAAAAATTTCTTTATACAGAACGTCTTTCCCTACCAGGGAGCTTAAGATGTTTCCGTCGTTATCGCGGAATTCCTCGCCGACATAGAAGCGGTTGGTCAGAACTACCGCGTTTTCACCAAATTCCAGGCCGTCCCGGTCGGAGATATGTTCGTTTTTTCCGGCTCCGCCTTCATAGGAGTAAATGTTATTCTGGTCGGTGTAATCAGACGTCATTTTCATAGACATTATAATCAACATAGCTGTCATACGTTTTCGTGTTCTTGTAAAGATCGTAGGTGCCAGTCTCTGGATTTTTCACGTAAAGCTCGGACTGGTAATAATTGTAATTTCCAGTCCTGTCTACATCCTGATCAGCCCAGGCTGTCATACACATCATAACAGATAATGCCGCTGCGGTTACGAAAACTTTTTTCATATCATAGTCCCTCCCGATACATTTTCTTTTATTGTATCATGGAAACAGGAGCGAGTCTATTCCTTGATAGAATGATTTTTTGTTGTACACATACAAAAAAATATGATAGTCTATTAATAGAATTTCTCTGTACTCCATGCGCCGCATCAAAATAATCCGACTCATATCTCATAAGCCGATTTGCCGGTATGGCAAAGTCTGTTTTTATGTATATCTGAGAAT
>CAKRRJ010000023.1 GCA_934394615.1 uncultured Lachnospiraceae bacterium | reverse complement strand
GGAAAAACGGTGATGGTCATGCATCCTGATCCCGGGCTGTGGCAGCTTCTGGATCTGATGGGGATTGACCGCGCGGCTTATCACCGGCTGGAGTGCCATGCTCTGGAAGATGGTAAGTTAAAAATCAATGCGGTTCCGGTCAGGCATGCAGATGATATGCGCTGTTATGGCTATGTGATCGAGTGTGATGGGGAGAGCATATATTACAGTGGGGATTCTTATGAAATTCCGGAATCCATTCTTCAAAGATTTCGAAACAGAGAGATCAACCGGATTTATCAGGATACTGCGGAATTTTCTTCCGGCCATCGCTCGCACTGTCCATTAGAAAAATTGGAGCGCGACATTCCGGAAAATCTGAGAAAATATGTGTACTGTATGCATTTTACAACAGATTTTACGGAAAAATTAGAGACAATGGGATTTTGCCAGGTCATGCAGCTGGTGAAAACCTGAATAAGAAAATCCTCCGGACGTTCAGATCCGGAGGATTTTCTTGTTTTTTTTTAGGCTGACCTTTATAATGATTCTGAAATGTTGAAAAACAGGAAAGAGAGAAATTATGATATGAACAGCATGCAGATTCCTGCCCATGTGGAGCAGATCATTCATACTTTAAACAGCCACGGCTACGAGGCCTTTGCGGTGGGCGGCTGTGTGCGCGACACGCTTCTTGGCAGAAAGCCGGGGGACTGGGACATTACGACTTCCGCGCGCCCGGAACAGGTGAAGGCATTGTTTCGCCGCACCATCGACACCGGCATCCAGCACGGTACGGTGACCATTATGATGGACCGTACCGGTTATGAGGTCACGACTTACCGCATCGACGGCGAGTACGAGGATGGACGCCACCCGAAGCAGGTGGAATTTACCTCCGACCTTCTGGAAGACCTGCGCCGCCGGGATTTCACCATCAACGCTATGGCCTACAGCCATGAGACTGGCATTGTGGACGCTTTTGACGGCATGGCAGACTTAAAGGCGCGCCGCATCCGCTGTGTTGGAAATGCCATGGAGCGGTTTACCGAGGACGCGCTTCGCATCCTGCGGGCGATCCGTTTTTCCGCGCAGCTGGATTTTGATATCGAGAAAGAGACCTTTGAGGCCATCTCCGTGATTGCTCCGAATCTGGCCAAGGTCAGCAAGGAGCGCATTCAGATGGAACTGACAAAACTCCTCACCTCAGAACATCCGGAGAAGATCCGGGAGGTGTATGAGACTGGCATCAGTACCTATGTTTCTCCGGCTTTTGCAGGGCTTGACTGGGAGCACGCGCGTATATCCGCAGAGCTTCCGAAGGAAAAGTATGTGCGGTGGGCGGCATTCCTGCGCTGCGGGGATGGACCGGAAACCGCGGTCCGGGTGCTTCGCGATCTGAAACTGGACAACGATACCATCTCCCGCGTAAAAACGCTGGTGACCTGGGCGGATGTAACGCCGGCGGCGGACGAGGCAGAAGTGCGCCGCATGATGAGCCGCATGGAAGCGGAGGTCTGGGACAGCCTGATGGAATTAAACGGTTATGGAGCGGAACTTCGCAGCCTGGTAAACATGATTCGGGAGCGGGGCGACTGCCTGAGCTTAAAGGAACTTGCCGTAAAGGGGCAGGACCTTATTGCCGCGGGGGTAAAACCGGGCAAAGAGATGGGAGGCATGCTGCATGGGCTTTTGGAGCATGTGCTGGAACATCCGGAGGACAATCAGAAAGAAACGTTACTCGGTATAATTAAGGATTCCCTTTCATAGGCTGAAAGTAGCTATTCAGTGCAGACTTTGCGGCGCTGGAAGGCTGCCAGCGAAGTGGAGGGGTGAGCGTGAACGACAGTTATCTGGAGGTTTTGAAGCAGTACGAGGGGGAAGCGCTGAATGTCAGGCGCGGACGGGGCGCGTGGATCTGTGAATACGCGGATGGACTGCGTCTTCTAAAGGAGTACCGGGGCACCTTAAAACGTCTGGAATTTGAGGACGCGGTGCTGGGATGCCTGGCAGAACAGGGCATAGAGCGGACTGACCGCTATATCCGGAATCAGGAGGAGGGGCTTGTGACAGCCGGTCCGGACGGAGTGCGGTATGTTCTGAAACAGTGGTTTTCGGAGCGGGAATGCAATCTGAGGGACCGGCATGAGGTGATTTTGTGCACGGGGCGGATCGCGGCACTTCACCGGGAGTTCCGGAAGATCGCGTGGCAGGAAGCGTGGAGTCTCGGATCGAGCCTTCCGCCGTCTCTCTCAGCAGAAATGAAACGCCACAGCTGCGAAATGAAGCGTGTGCGGAATTTCATCCGGGGAAAACGCAGGAAAACAGAATTTGAGTTACGTGTCATGCAGGGCTTTGACCAGTATTACAGTCAGGCGCTGGAGGCAGAAAAAGGGCTGGAGCCGCTGGATCAGGATAAGGCGGAAAACCGGCTCTTTTTGTGTCACGGGGACCTCGACCAGCATCACATCCTGCCGGGGAACCGGGACGTGGCGTTCATTGAGTTCAGCCAGATGCATCTGGGGCAGCAGATGAGCGATCTGTACCGGTTTATGCGCAAGGTCATGGAAAAACACGGCTGGGATGAATTTCTCGGAAATGCCATGCTGGAGACGTACGACGCGGTGCTTCCGATGAGCGGGGAAGACCAGAAATACCTGTATTTTCTGTTCCTGTACCCGGAAAAATACTGGAAACAGTTAAATTATTACTATAATGCGAATAAGGCGTGGATCCCGGAGAAAAACGTAGAAAAATTAAAGGCGCTGGAGTCGCAGCAGGACGCACGGGCACGATTTTTGTCGAGAATAAAATCGGTGTGACAGACAGGTTCATCTTCCTTTTTTTTCTGTGCTGAGGTATAATGAAACCAGCATTAAATTTAAAGTGTGAGGGAGCACAGGAGGAAGGTTTTTATGAAAGATTACATGAAGATTTACCAGGAATGGCTGTCTAATCCATATTTCGATGAGGATACCAAGGCAGAATTAAAGGCAATCGAGCATGATGAAAACGAGATCAAAGAGCGTTTTTATATGGATCTGGAATTCGGTACCGCAGGCCTGCGCGGCATCATCGGCGCGGGTATCAACCGCATGAACATCTATGTGGTGCGCCGCGCAACCCAGGGCCTTGCAAACTACATTATCAAGCAGGGCGGAAGCAATAAGGGCGTTGCCATCGCGTACGATTCCAGACATATGTCCCCGGAATTCGCGGATGAGGCAGCACGTACCCTGGCAGCAAATGGCATCAAGGCTTACAAGTTTGAGTCTCTGCGTCCGACTCCGGAGCTGTCCTTTGCAGTGCGTGAGCTTGGCTGTATCGCCGGCATCAACGTAACCGCAAGCCATAACCCGCCGGAGTACAACGGCTACAAAGTATACTGGGAGGATGGTGCTCAGTTTACCCCGCCTCACGACAAGGGCGTAACCGAAGAGGTTCTGGCAATTGAGGACCTTTCCACCGTGAAGACCATGAGCGCAGAGGATGCCATGGCAGCAGGCCTGTACCAGGTTATCGGCAAAGAGATCGACGACAAGTACATTGCGCATGTAAAAGCACAGGTTGTAAACCAGGATGCCATCGATAAGATGCAGAAAGATATCACCATCATTTACACTCCGCTTCACGGAACCGGCAACATCCCGGTACGCAGAGTGTTAAAGGAGATCGGTTTTGAGAACGTGTATGTCGTACCGGAGCAGGAGCTTCCGGATGGCGATTTCCCGACCGTAAGCTATCCGAACCCGGAGGCAGCAGAGGCATTCGCGCTCGGCTTAAAGCTGGCTGAGGAGAAGAACGCAGACCTGGTTCTGGCAACCGACCCGGATGCAGACCGTCTTGGCGTATATGTAAAAGATACCAAGTCCGGCAAATACATTTCCCTGACCGGCAACATGTCCGGTTCCCTGCTGTGCGAGTATGTTCTGAGCCAGAAAGCTGCAAAGAACGCAATTCCGGCAGACGGCGAAGTAGTCAAATCCATCGTCAGCACCAACCTGATCGACGCAGTGGCGGCTTCTTACAACTGCAAGCTCGTAGAGTGCCTGACCGGATTTAAGTGGATCGGCCAGCAGATCTTAAAAGAGGAGCGCACCGGTGTGGGCCATTACATGTTCGGTATGGAGGAGAGCTACGGCTGCCTCATCGGCACCTATGCCCGCGATAAAGACGCGGTATCCGCAACCGTTGCCCTGTGCGAGGCTGCTGCATACTACAAGACCAAGAACATGACCCTGTGGGATGCAATGGTGGCAATGTACGAGAAGTACGGCTACTACAAAGATGCTGTGAAGTCCATCGGTCTGTCCGGCATCGAAGGCCTGGCAAAGATCCAGTCCATTATGGAGCACTTCCGAGGCAACACTCCGGAAGGATTTGGCGAGTACAAGGTACTTTCCGCAAGAGATTACAAGAACGATACCATCCGCGATATGGCTACCGGCGAGGTAACCCCGACCGGCCTGCCGTCCTCCAACGTGCTCTACTACGACATGAACGACAATGCATGGCTGTGCATCCGTCCGTCCGGTACCGAGCCGAAGATCAAGTTCTACTATGGAATTAAGGGAACTTCCTTAGAGGATGCAGACGCGAAGTCTGAGGCACTTGGAAAAGCATTGATGGCAGAAGTGGACAAGCTGCTGTAATAGAAAGAACAGGTAATACATAAAAATCCCCCGTGAACCGATTGGCTCACGGGGGATTTTTTATGCTGTGATATGTAATTACTGATTCTGGAACTTCGCGATGATGCGTGCGCTCTCTGCGTCGATCATCTCCTGGGTTACGTTCGGGTCGGTCGGGTCCCAGGTCTGCTCAAACGGGATCTCAGCTGCAATGGTCGGACGCTCGAACGGGCCTGCAACGGAAGAGTTGTAAACCTGAACGGTGGTTCCGAGTGCGCAGTGGTCATAAACCCACTTGGAGTCGCCGCTTACCAGACGGATACATCCTGCGGAGCGCGCGATACCCATGTTGTTGTAGGTGCTTGCCCATACGGTCATCGGGTTTGCCGCATCGTAGATGATGGAGTGGATCAGGATCGGGAGACCAGCTCCAAGACGGGTTGCGTACTGGGTGTATACATCGTGGATCATGAGTCTCCAGCGGTATTTCTCCGGGGTCTTGAAGGTTCCGATCGGGGTGTCATCGCCGACGGAGGTTAAGAAGGATTTTACCGGGATGATGTAGCCGTTTCCGCCGTCCTGTGCGTAGATGGTCATGCAGTTCATCTCTTTGTTGATCTTGATGAGGTACGGGCCGTCGCTGCCGAGCAGGGACTCAACATCGCTCCACATCTTGCCGTCTTCACCAAAATAATACTTGAATCCGTCGATGTACTGCCATCCGGTTACCGGAACAGAGTCCTTGAAGTAGTAGCGGTCATTGCCGAGCCAGCCCCAGCCGGTGTAGTTGTCGCCGTTGCCGTGGATGTAGCGCATCTGGCCGTCTACATACTGGATGCCGTCTGCGTGCGCGGATTTTAAGGTGTTAGAGGTGTTTAAGCCGCTCTCGGTATTCTTTGCAAAGAAAGCAAGGCGGAAGCCGGTTAAGTAAAGGCCGGTGTTCATGGTGCCGACGGTCTGTCCGTTTTTGCCCCAGCCGGTCTCGGTGCCATCGCTTAACTGTGCGGAGTAATAAATGTCGTACTGGTCGTTTACCGGACCTGCGAAGCGGTACTGGATCGCCTCAACCGGATACCAGGCATTGCCGTCGAAAGAGGTCTGCTGTCCGTTTAATGCCCAGCCGGTCCAGCCGGTGGTGGAATTGTAGGTGCGGTATAAAACGTTGCCGAAAATGTTCTCCAGGAACGTGGAGACAGACGTAAACGGTACGCCCTCGGTTGTAATCTGCTGGTCGTTGACAAACGCGCCGGACCAGTTATGGCTGTCGTTTAATAAAACGGTAGTCTGCAGGCGCGGCTGGCGTAACGGAACGGAGAGCGGACCGGTGTGGTTTGCGTTTGCCTCAGCCTGTGCTGCGCTCTGTTCCGCCTCTAACTCGCTTGCCTGTTCCTCTGTCAGGGCATCGCTCTGGCCGTTAGTAACGTTCTGGGAATTGTCTGCAGCAGTTTCTGTGGTGGAAACCGGCGCGGAAGTGTCTGCGGATGGTGCAGAAGTATTCGCGTCACTGGTGTTCTGGGAAGAACCCGGCGCGTCGGTAGATACGATGTGGCTGCCATCGGATGTTCCTTCGGTGGATGGAGCGGTGGCTCCCGGTCCGGATACTTCGGTGTTTTTACTGGTGTCGATGACACCGCTTGTCGGTGCTGTAGTGTTCGTATCCGCAAATGCGGTGGTAACGGAACCGGCCATCATCATGCTGGCCATCAGCAGCGCAAGACCTGCTTTTGTATGTTTACGCATGGAATAAAACCTCCTGAAAATAATAAAGATAATCACTCAATGCTAATCTATCATAAATAAAGTAAAAAGACCATATCTGATTTACAATTTATTGGCAATCATGTAAAATAAAAGGGATTGTAAATAATTTTGTAATAGAATTGTCATAGAAATGGGAAGAAAAGGAAACAGATGGAATGATGACGGAGCAGAAGGAACAAACTGGTATGGAACATGAAATGCGGGAGTGTGTTTCAGAAGCGGAATGCAAAAATTCCGGCATCATGGTCAGCATCTGCTGTATCACATATAACCAGGTATCGTATATCCGGGATGCGCTGGAGGGATTTGTAAACCAGGAGACGGATTTCGCGTACGAAGTTCTGATCCACGACGACGCGTCCACGGACGGAACGGCGGATATCATCCGGGAGTACGCAGCGCGTTATCCGGACCGCATTTTTCCAATCCTGCAGACAGAAAACCAGTACTCCAAAGGACTTACCAATGTGAGCGGCACGTTCAATTTCCCGCGCGCGAGAGGAAAATACATTGCCATGTGCGAGGGCGATGATTACTGGACGGACACGAAAAAACTGCAGAAGCAGGTGGATTATATGGAAGCCAATCCGGGCTGTTCTCTCTGCTTTCACAGCGCGAGGGTGGAAGTGCAGGGAAAGGCGCTCACAGAGCACGCGATGCGTCCGTACAAAGGCAGCCGCATGATCTCCCCGGAGGAGATCATTGACAAGACTTCTGGTTATCCGACGGCATCGCTGATGTTTTACCGGGATATGGTGGCAGACCTGCCGCAGTTTTATGTGGACGCGCCGATCGCGGATATTCCGCTGCAGCTGCTTTCCGCAAACCGGGGCTGGGCGTGGTATATCGATGAGCCGATGTGTGTGTACCGCCTGGGCGGGGCATCCTCCTGGACTACGCTCATGAAGCAGGGTGATTACGAGAAAAAACAGCAGGACTATGTAGCGTCCATGACAGCCATGTACCGCGGTTTTGACGCGTTTTCCGGAGGCAGATTCCAGAAAACGGTGGAGCATGCCATCCGCCGTCTGGTATTTCTGACCCAGGTAAATACCCGTCACTTCGATGTGGTATTAAATAAGGAAAACCGGGAGTTTTACCGGGAGCTAAACGCAAGAACGCGGTTTTTCATTCGTTTTGAAGCCGCGTTGCCGGGCGTGTACGCATGGCTGCAGAAGCAGTTCCACAAATCCTAAGAATTCGAAAGAGATGATTATGAGTAACGATACAGGAATGAAAAATAAGGTGGCAAGCGGGCTGTTTTGGAAACTCCTCGAAAACGGAGGCGCCCAGGGCATCCAGTTTGTGATCGCGATCCTTTTAGCCAGGCTGCTGACTCCGGCGGAGTACGGCGTGGTCGGGATCATCATGATTTTTATTACCATTGCGAATGTATTTGTCCAGAGCGGTTTTTCCACAGCTCTGGTGCAGAAGCGGCAGGCTGACGAGGTGGATTTCTCATCGGTCTGCTATTTTGAACTTGCGGCATCGGTCGTGTTTTATATGCTTTTGTACGCGGCAGCGCCGTCCATCGCGCGGTTTTACGCGATTCCGGTGTTAAAACCAATCGTGCGCGTGCTGGGAATCGTGCTGTTTCCGGGCGCGGTCATTTCCGTGCAGACGGCGTATGTGTCCCGGAATATGGAGTTTCGCGGACTGTTTTTTTCCACGCTGGCGGCATCGGCGGTATCCGGCATCATCAGCATTTTTATGGCATACCGCGGGCTTGGCGTGTGGGCAATGGTGGGGCAGCAGATCAGTTATTACATCAGTCTGATGATCGTGCTGTTTCTGACGGTTTCCTGGAAGCCGGGCTGGTGCTTTTCCATGGAACGCATCCGCACCATGTTCGCGTTCGGCTGGAAGCTTCTCTGCGCGTCGCTTCTGGATACGGTATTTAACAATCTGTATGGACTTTTGATCGGAAAGATATATAATGAAGAATTGTTAGGCAGTTACAACCGCGGCGAGCAGTTTCCGAAGCTGATCGCGACCAATCTTGGAGCGGCGATCCAGGCAGTTCTGCTCCCGGCATTTTCCGCAAGCCAGGACGATAAGAACCAGGTAAGGGAGATGGTGCGCCGGGCAATCCGCTTAAGCTCGTTTGCGGTCATTCCGATGCTTATGGGACTGTTTGCGGTGGCGGATACGCTGGTGCTGGCGCTGCTTGGGGAAAAGTGGCTTATCTGTGTGCCATTCTTGCGCATTATGTGTGTTTCCTACTGTTTCTGGCCGATTCATATCACAAATCTGCAGGCCATCAACGCGGTGGGACGCAGCGATATCTTTTTAAAACTGGAGCTGGTGAAGAAGGCGCTCAGTATTCTGGCACTTGTCATCGGCATGCAGTTCAATGTGTTTATCATGGTGTGCATCAAGGCGTTTCAGGATTTTGTGTGTACCTTTGTCAATGCGGCTCCAAACAAAAAGCTGCTTGGCTATGACATTGCCCATCAGTGGATGGATGTAGCGCCTCCAGCGTTTCTGTCCATTGTGATGTGCGGCGCAGTCATGGCGCTTGGCGCATGGCTTCCGGCTATGTCGGTCTGGTTAAAACTGGTTCTGCAGATTCTTTGCGGAGCGTTTGTATACATTGTGCTGGCGGCAGCATTCCGACTGGAAAGTTTCCGCTTTCTGGCGGGAATGGTGAAGGAGCGGCTGAAAAAATGATGGAAGCTGCATTTCGCAGGAAGGAATTTCCAGAATGGAACGAACCGTAAAATTTCCAGCACTGAGGAGAATTAGGTTATGAAAAAAACAGCGATCGTTACGGCCATCGGGTCGTTTTCTGCCCAGAACGTAATTTCTGCCTGTCACGCGGCGGGCATGCGGGTTGTGGGCTGTGATATTTATCCGGCGGAGTGGGTGGTAAACTCCCAGGATGTGGATGTGTTCTACAAAGCGCCATATGCCACCGACCGGGCTGCTTACCGGGATTTTTTAAAGGAACTCTGCAAAAAGGAGCAGGCACAGGTACTGATGCCTCTGACCGATGTGGAGATTGATGTGATTCAGGCATGGAGAACGGAAATGCCGGAAGATTTCAAAGAACTGGGTGCTGAGGTGTGGATTTCAGATATTTCCGCGATTGCACTTTGCCGCAACAAGGAGAAGATGGAGGCGTTTTTGAGAGAGCGCGGACTTTGCCGGACGATTCCGGGAGTGCGGCTTTCAGAGCTGGAGAAGAAACTGGCGCAGGGATGCAGAGTGGATTTGCCGGATGCGTTTCTGGCAGAAAGTCAGGCATACGAAGAGGAGCCTGGTACGGATTTTGCTGGCCTTAAGTATCCGCTGGTGGCCAAGCCGTTTGACGGCCGCAGCAGCCAGGGACTGCGGATCCTGGAATCGGAAGCTGATCTGGAATTCCTCCTGCATACCTGCAGCGAGGCACAGAAACAGCAGTATCTGATTCAGCCGAAGATCGGCGGTTCTGTCATTACCGTGGATGTGGTGAGAAATCCCCAGACCGGGCAGACCTTCTGCCTGCCGAGAAGAGAGCTTCTGCGCACCTTAAACGGCGCGGGCACTTCGGTCTGTGTATTCCGAAACGAGAAATTGGAACAGCAGTGCCGGGACATCGCGGAAGCGGTGGGCATCCGGGGCTGTGTGAACATGGAATTTATTGAGGCAGACCCGGAAGCAGGCGTTTCCTATTTTCTGGAATGCAACCCGCGGTTTGCGGGCGGCGTGGCGTTTTCCGGCGCGGCGGGCTACGATATGGCAGCGGCCCACATCCGCTGCTTTGCCGGGGGAAAGCTGAATGAGATGTCTGTGACCGGCGAGCAGTATATTGCAAGGCGGTACGCGGAGTATTCCATGAACAGCCAGAGCAAAGCAGAAGCTTCTGGCCAGACGGACAGTGCGTGCAATGCCGATGGCATGAGTCAGGGAAAGGGAGAAATAGACAGATGATAAAACGACATGAAGAGCCGGTTATGGTGACCCGCTCATCACTTCCGCCTCTGGAAGAATATGTGGAGATGTTAAAGCCTATCTGGGAGAGCGCCTGGCTGACCAATATGGGCGAATACCATGAAACTTTAAAGGAAAAACTGAAAGAGTACTTAAAGACACCGAATCTGGAACTGTTTGTGAACGGCCATATGGCACTGGAACTGACCCTGCAGGCCATGAAGCTTCAGGGAGAGGTCATCACCACACCATTCAGCTTTGCATCCACCACGCATGCGATTGTAAGAAATGGCCTGACTCCGGTGTTCTGCGACATCAACGAGGAAGACTACACCATCGACGTGGAGAAGCTGGAGAGCCTGATCACGGAGAAGACTTCTGCCATTGTGCCGGTTCATGTATACGGAAATCCGTGTGATGTGAAGCGCATTCAGGAGATTGCGGACCGCCATGGTTTAAAGGTCATCTACGACGCGGCGCATACATTCGGCGAGGAGATTGACGGCGTCGGCATCGGCCAGTTTGGCGATGCTTCCATGTTCAGCTTCCATGCGACGAAGGTGTTCCACAGCATTGAGGGCGGCGCGGTGGCGTTCCATGACCCGAAATGGAAAGATCTGTTGTATCAGCTCAAAAACTTTGGCATTACCGGCTACGAGCAGGTAGAGTATGTGGGCGCAAATGGTAAAATGAATGAGTTCCAGGCGGCAATGGGACTTTGCAACCTGCGCCATGTGGACGCGGATATCGCAAAGCGCAAGGCGCTGACGGAGCGTTACCGGGAGCGTCTCGGCGGCGTGGAAGGCATCCGCCTCTGCAAAGAAAAAGCAGGCGTGCGCTACAACTATGCCTACATGCCGGTGGTATTTGAAGGATACGGTGCGGACCGCGATGAGATTTTCGCGGCACTGAAAGAGTACAATATTTTTGCGAGAAAGTATTTCTATCCGTGCATCAACGACTATGCATGTTACCGGGATCAGTTTTCTTCGGATGATACGCCGGTGGCAAAGCGGATCGCGTCGGAAGTCCTGACGCTGCCGTTATACCCGGGGCTTTCTCTGGAAACGGTGGATGAGATCTGTGATATCATACTGAAATGTGGAGAACAAGCAAGATGAACAAGGTGCTGATCGTAATTCCGGCATACAATGAAGAAGCAAATATCGAGAACGTTGTGCGTGAACTGGAAGAGCAGTATCCGCAGTTTGACTATGTAGTTGTCAACGACGGTTCCAGGGACCGGACGGCGGCGATCTGCCGGGAACATGGTTTTAACCTGCTGGATCTGCCGGTGAACCTGGGACTGGCGGGATGCTTCCAGGCCGGTATGAAATATGCCTATTATAAGGGATACCCGTATGCCATCCAGTTCGACGGAGATGGCCAGCACCGCCCGGAGTTTATTGAACCGATGATGCAGAAAATGGAAGAGGGCTATGAGATCGTGATCGGAAGCCGGTTTGTGAATGCGAAGAAAGACTGGTCCATGCGTATGGTGGGAAGCCGCCTGATTGAGGCGGCTATCCGCCTGACCACCGGTGTGACGGTGAATGATCCAACCTCCGGCATGCGCATGTTCAACCGGGAAATGATCAAAGAATTTGCCCTGAACTTAAACTACGGGCCGGAGCCGGATACGGTATCTTATCTGTTAAAGCAGGGAGCGAAAGTGGCAGAAATTCCGGTGCATATCGCGGAACGCGCCGGCGGCGAGAGCTATTTAAAACCGATGGTGGCGGTGAAGTATATGGCGCGGATGCTGCTGTCGATCCTGCTGATCCAGAATTTCCGCAGTGCAAAATAAGGTAACTGTTCAGTAGGTCTGCGCATTTACTGCGCTGACCGTACAAAGAAAATATGGGCTAGAAAGCAAAAATCCCATTGCCGAAGGCAATTTTTAATGGATTTTTGCTCGTGACTGTGAAGGTACTGAACAGTTACAAAATAAAAGATAACAACGGAGTACAACAACTATGAAACACTGGACGCGCCTTCTTATGAGGACAAGGCTGAGCCTGGAAAAAGAGAATATGATCTGGAACATGACCGGAAGCTTCTTCTATGCCTTTGCCAGCATGGTGCTTTCCTTTCTGGTCCTGCGCATCGCGGGGGAGGAGCAGGGCGGCATCTTTTCGTTCGGCTTCAGCACCGTAGGGCAGCAGATGTTCCTTCTGGCCTACTTTGGCATCCGCCCGTTCCATATCACCGACGGGGCGAACCAGTATCGCTTTGGCGATTACCTGCATCACCGGTATGTCACCTGTCTGCTGGCGCTGCTGTTTGGTGCCGGATATCTGGCGTTCACCGGTTATTCCTGGCAGAAAGCGCAGATCATCTTTCTGCTGATCGCCTACAAGGTGATTGACGGGTTTGCCGATGTGTATGAGTCGGAGTTTCAGCGGCAGGGATGCCTGTACTTAACGGGTCGCTCCAACACCTTCCGTACCATTCTTTCTGTGGGTGTGTTCCTGGTTACCCTGGTTTCCGGTGCCGGGCTTTTTACGGCCTGTGTGGCTGCTGTGCTGGGACAGATTGCAGGCGTAGTCCTGTTCGATATCGTGATTTTAAGAGAACTGAACCAGGTGGATTACGGATGGAGTACAAAACGAGGGGTGTCCTTAACGGCATCGGCCATTCTGCTGTTTGTGTCGGTGTTCCTGGATTTCTATATTTTTTCGGCAGCGAAGTATGCCATCGACGCGCACCTGGGCGATGCGGCGAGCGGTTATTTCAATGTGATCTTTATGCCGACCTCTGTCATTAATCTGGCGGCGGGATTCGTCATTCGTCCGTTCCTGACGTATCTGACGGACTGCTGGAATGAGCGGCGGTTTTCCGATTTCAAAAAGAAGCTTCTGACCATCATGGCAGTGATCGGCGGACTGACGGTGCTGGCTGTGGGCGGAACGGCAGTGCTTGGCAGACCGGTTCTGGCACTGCTTGAGTGGCTGCTTGGCGCATCCTACAGCGGAAAGCTGACGGCACTCTGGCCTGCGTTCATCATGATTGTGCTGGGCGGCGGCTTTTATGCGGTATTAAATCTTTATTATTATGCGTTGGTGATTTTGCGAAAGCAGAAACTGATCTTTGGTATTTACGCAGTGCTGACCGTGCTTGCGGCAATCCTGGCTCCCAGATTTACGGTGGCCTTTGGAATCTTTGGCGCGGCCTTTGCCTACCTCATTTTAATGATCGTGATGGCAGCGGGCTTTGTCGGGGGAGCGTGGATTGAAATACAAAGAGGACAGAAGATACAGGAGGTGCGTCATGACGGTTGATGTGTTGATTCCGGTATACAAGCCGGACCGGCGGTTTGCCAGACTGCTCCAGATGTTGAAAAAGCAGACGGTAGTACCGGACCGGATCATTATTATGAATACGGAAAAGGCTTACTGGAACGCGGATGGTTACCGGGACATCCCGAATATGGAGGTCCACCATCTGACGAAGGAAGAGTTTGATCACGGCGGGACCCGAAATCTGGCGGCATGGTACTCCGAGTCCGACATCATGATCTTTATGACCGATGACGCGGTTCCGCAGGATGAATATCTGATTGAGAATCTCTTAAAGGGGCTGGATCAGAAGGGCCCGGATGGGGAGACGGTGGCTATGGCATACGCGAAGCAGCTTCCGGCAAAGGGCTGCCGTGTCATTGAGCGTTATACCCGCTCTTTTAATTATCCGGATACACCGATGGTAAAGACAAAAAAAGACCTGGCTGTTATGGGCATTAAGACCTACTTTGCTTCCAATGTCTGCTGTGCGTACCGCAAAGACATCTTCCGGAAGCTGGAGGGTTTTGTGAACAGCACCATCTTCAATGAGGATATGATCTACGCAGCCACGGTCATGGATGCCGGATACGCGGTTGCCTATGTGCCGGAGGCGAAGGTAGTCCATTCCCACAATTTCACACCTGCGCAGCAGTTTCACCGGAACTTCGATCTGGCGGTATCCCAGGCGGAGCACCCGGAGGTTTTCGCGGACCTGAAATCCGAGGGTGAGGGCATTCGCCTGGTAAAGCAGACAGCGAAGTATCTGTTTTTGCATCTGAGAGGCTATCTGATCCCGGAGCTGGTGATCAGCAGCGGATGCAAGTACCTTGGCTATAAACTTGGAAAACAGTATGAAAAGCTTCCGAAGAAGATGATCCTCTGGTGCAGCATGAGCCCGCTTTACTGGGAAAAGAAATGGAGAAGAAGATCATGATGACCACAACCTTACGAATCGCGCTGATCCTGGTGTCTCTTGGCACCTTTGCCATGATCATGCGCAAGATCCGCCAGTCCCGGATGCAGATTGAGAGCGCGATCTTCTGGATCGTGCTGGCTCTGGTGCTGGTGGTTTACAGCGTCTTCCCGAAGGTGGCCGATGCCTGCGCCAGCCTGCTTGGAATCTATGCGACAACAAACTTTCTGTTCCTGTTCGCGATCTTTGTGCTGATCTTAAAGGTGTTCTTTATGAGCATCCACATTTCCCAGCTGGAAAGCAAGATCAAGGAACTGGTTCAGGCGATGGCTCTTGAGGAGAAAAAGCATGAAGAAGAGAAGCGTTAGCCCGAGCCTGATTGCCGGAATCCTTTGTCTGGCTGCGGCAGCGGCCTGGCACAGCCTGGATGTGCGTGCCGGAATCCATGAGACCGGGGCATCCTGGCAGATGGGACAGTATCTGTTTTTGACGGTTCTGGTGATGGCGCTGACCACGGCCTGCGGTTATTTCCTGCTGGAAAAGAACATTCCGTGGTTATTGCCGAAGCTGGCTGTGCTGATGGCGGGCGGGCTTGGCATCCTGTATCTCTTTGTCCTGCCTCCGCTCTCAGCGCCGGATGAGATTAGCCACTATGTGAGTGCCTACCGGCTTTCCTCGCAGATGACCGGGCAGCCGCAGCGGGACCGCTACGGGCGGGTGCTTCTGCGCGCACAGGATGCCTGGGTGGAGGATCTGGATGGTGATTTTGTGTATGAACCGGATGAAGATGGAAATTTACAGGTATCGGCCGAAAGCCGGGAACAGGCGGTAAAGCTTGGCGAGACACTGGAAGAATCCACCTACGAGCTGTTCCATAACTTAGGCATTAACGGGCAGTACGCGCCGGAGCGCACCGCAGAGATTCAGGCGATGGGAGCTTATGTCAGCTCCACCTATCCTCCGGTCACGACCACACCCCTTGCCTATGTGCCCCAGGCCATCGGCATCAGCCTGGCAAGAATACTGGGACTGAATACAGTCTGCGTGTTATACCTTGGACGGCTCTGCAATCTGCTCTTTTTTGTAGGTATGCTGTATCTGTCTCTGAAACGGATCCCGTTCGGAAAAGAAGTGCTGCTCGGCGTGGCGGTGCTTCCGATGACGCTGCATCTGGCGGCTTCGTTTTCCTACGATGTGATGATCCTGGGATGCATGTTTTTGCTGACTGCGGTCTGTCTGGATCTGGCTTATGAAAAGGAAACGGTCCGTGTGCGGGATGTGGTCCTGCTGGCGATTCTGGCGGCGGCGGCGGGCCCCTGCAAGATGGTGTACGCGCCGATGCTGGGCCTGTGCCTGTTAATTCCCATGCGGAAATTCGGCAAGGTGCGAAACTGGTTTATCAGCGCTTTTGCAGTAGGGACGGCCTGGGCCATGGCCATGTATCTGGTAAACAGCCAGGTCATTGCCACTTACGCAACGGCAACGGAAGCCGACAGCTATGTTGCCTGGGCGGAGGAGGCAGGATTTAGTATGGGCCTTCTCATCCACAATCCGCTGCTTCTGGTGCGGATGTTTTATCAGACGATTCTGTGGAACGCAAAGGACATGCACATCACCATGATCGGCGGATGGCTTGGAAACCTGGACCAGGTGCTGGATGTGCCGTACCTGGCAGTCTGCGCGTTTACCCTGTGCCTGATCGGTCTGGCACTGAAGATTCCGGGCGAGCAGATCCGCATGAACGGGCGGCAGCGAATCTGGGCCGGAATTCTTTCTGCGGCCTGCGCGGCGCTTACGATGCTGTCCATGCTGATTGCCTGGACTCCGGTCAGCTCCCGTGTGATTCTTGGTGTTCAGGGACGGTATTTTCTGCCGTTTCTGCCTGTGCTTTTGCTGGCGGTCAAAAATCAGACGGTGGTTTTGACAAAGGACAAAAACCGTAGTATATTGTATCTGATGTGCTGTCTGAACGGCTATGCGCTTGTGCGCCTGTTCAGCATCGTGTGCATCCGACTTTAAACCTTAGATGAATGAAAAGTGAGGAACAAAACAATGGGAAAGATCAAAGTGACATCCTGCGATATCGAGGGACTTTATGTGATCGAGCCGACCGTATTCAAAGATGAGCGCGGTTATTTTGTAGAGACTTATAATCAGAATGACTTTAAGGAGGCTGGCCTGAACATGGTATTTGTGCAGGACAACCAGTCCATGTCCGTAAAGGGCGTACTGCGCGGCCTGCATTTCCAGAAGCAGTATCCGCAGGGCAAGCTGGTGCGTGCCATCCGCGGTGCGGTATTTGATGTAGCGGTAGACCTGCGCGCCAATTCCAAAACCTACGGCAAATGGTTCGGCGTGGAGCTGACTGCGGAGAACAAAAAGCAGTTCTACATTCCGGAAGGTTTTGCGCACGGCTTTTTAGTTCTGTCCGATGAGGCTGAGTTCGCCTACAAGTGCACCGATTTTTATCATCCGGGCGATGAGGGTGGTCTTGCCTACAACGATCCGGAGATCGGCATTGACTGGCCGTTTGAGGAAGGCGTAGACCTCATCATCTCCGAGAAGGACAAAAAGTGGAGTGGTCTGAAGGACACCTTCAAATTTAACGAGGAATAAAAACGTATGAATTATGTAATTTCTCTGATGAAAGAGATCATCAGGAAACGAAAACTCATCTGGGATCTGGCAAAGGCCGATTTCCGGAAGCGCTTTGTCGGTTCGTATTTCGGCATCGTCTGGATGCTGGTGCAGCCGATCGTTACGGTGCTCATCTATTTCTTTATCTTCCAGGTGGGATTTAAGAGTGTGCCGCCGGTTCCGGGTGTTCCGTATGTGCTGTGGCTTATTCCGGGTATTGTGCCGTGGTTTTACTACAGTGAGGCTTTAAACTGTGTGACCGGGTGCCTGCAGGAGTACAGCTATCTGGTCAAGAAGGTGGTGTTCCAGGTGGAGATCCTGCCGATCATCAAGCTGATCTCCTGTATGCTGGTGCATGCGTTTTTCGCGGGAATCATGCTGGCGGTGTTCTTATGCTACGGACGCCTGCCGATGGCAACCTGGATCCAGATTCTGTATTACAGCTTTGCGGCATCCATGCTGGCGCTGGCGTTTGGCTACCTGACTTCTGCAGTCAACGTCTTTTTTAAAGATATGGCGCAGATTGTGAGTATCTGCCTGCAGTTTGGCATGTGGCTTACTCCGATCATGTACCAGGAGACCATGTTTGCGGACAAGGCACCATGGTTTGTGACCATCTTAAAGCTGAACCCGTTCTACTATGTGGTAGCCGGATACCGGGACAGCATGCTGACCGGAAACTGGTTCTGGGAGCGTCCGAAGCTTGGCATCTATTTCTGGGCAGTCACGCTGGTGATCGGCCTTGTGGGCCTTCGGGTATTTAAACGGCTGCGCCCGCATTTTTCGGACGTATTGTAACGGATATGCAGGTCCGGCCTCCGGATGTGAGGGCGGATCTGTGACCTGACAGAATGTATGACAGACGAGGGGGAATCATATGACCGAGTTAGAATTTCGCAACAAAGTCACATGGTTCTCTTTTGCGCTCAGCCTTCTGGTCATCTGGGTGCACTCGTACAACGCGGAGCTGTTTTTGGGCTACCAGGCTGCAACCGGCACGGTCTATATACTGGAACACCGGATCGGTGACTGGTTTGGCCAGATTGCGGTTCCGGGATTTTTTATGATCTCCGGTTACCAGTTTTACCGGAATTTTGACTGGGGAAAGCTGAGAGGAAAATGGCAGCGGCGGATCCGGAGCCTTCTGGTTCCGTACATTGCCTGGAATTTCCTTTATTATATTGCCTATGTGGCTGCCAGCCGGGTTCCTGGTGTGGGAGATCTGGTGGGAAAAGGCGTTGTGGAGTTTTCTCTTCCTGCCGTGGTGGATGCCGTGGTGGCACATACCTACAACAATGTATTCTGGTATCTGTATCAGCTGTTGTGGCTGGTTGCGCTGGCACCGGTGCTGTATCTGATCTTAAAGCGGGTGTGGAGCGGACTGCTGTTTCTGGCATGCCTGTGGGTTCTGGTTCGGCTGGAGGCGGGCGGATTTCCTGTCAACGCGGACGCACTGATCTACTATTGCAGCGGAGCCATGCTGGCGCTTCACTGCCGGAACGCAGTGGAACGGACTGAAAATCCGAAACGGTTTCTGACCGGGCTTTTGTGCGCGGCAGCAGCTGCTGTTATTTATTATATCGGGCTCTGGAGAGCCCACATTCCATCCTTTGTGCTGTGCCGCCTGCTGGCGGTGACAGGGCTCTGGCTGGCGCTTCCGGGAAAACAGCTCCCGGCGGCAAAAGAATTTATGAAGCATAATTTTTTCCTGTACGCAGTGCATTTTGCGTTCGTCCGGTTCATCAATAAGGCTGTTTCCATGCTGGAGGTTCCATACTGGCAGGTGCCGTTTCTTCTGTTTTTGGTGATGCCGTTTCTGATCCTTGGCATCAGCACTGTGGTGGGCGGCATCCTGCGGCGCTATCTGCCGGGTCTCTGGAGCCTGCTGACAGGAGGAAGATAAACCTGAGGGGAAAGGAGAAGGACTAATGATTAAAAATATCGTGTTTGATATGGGAAAAGTACTGTTATTTTACGATTCCATGCGCGTCTGCCGTCATTTCATCGAGGATGAAAAAGACCAGGAAGCGGTCTGCACTGCCGTATTTGTATCGCCGGAGTGGATCCTGCTCGATATGGGTGTGATTCCGGAAAATCAGGCACTGGCGCAGATGTGCGCGCGCCTGCCGGAACGCCTGCACGAGGCGGCAAAGCTCTGCTTTGACAACTGGCACAATTACTGTATGTGGAAAAATGAGGAGATGGAAGTTCTGGTGCGTGAATTAAAGGCAAAGGGATATCATCTCTATGTCTGCTCCAACGCGTCCGTCCGCCTGCCGGCCCATTACAAAGAGGTGATCCCGGCTGTGGAGTGCTTCGACGGCCTGCTGTTTTCCGCAGAAGTAAAATGCTTAAAGCCGCAGAAGGAGATGTATGGTCATTTCTTTGAGCGGTTTGGCTTAAAACCGGAGGAGTGTTATTTCATCGATGACCTGCCGATGAACATTGAGGGCGCGAGAGCGTGTGGCATGGACGGACACTGCTTCGCCGACAACAGTATGGAGAATTTAAGAAAGGATTTAGAGAAGGTATTATCATGAGTAAAGCGAATTTAAACTTTAACAAGACCAATGAGGAGCTGCTTTGGTTCCTGGATCACAGCCCAAGCGCGTTTCACGCAACTGCAAATATGTGTGAGATGTTAAAAGAGGCTGGCTACACCCGCCTGTATGAGGGAGAAAAGTGGAACCTGGAAGCCGGATGCGGCTACTATGTGACTAGAAACGATTCTGCGCTGATCGCGTTCCGTATTCCGAAAAAAGACTTTACCGGCTTCCAGATCATGGCAAGCCACAGCGATTCCCCGGTATTTAAGATCAAAGCCAATGCAGAGATCGCCGTGGAGAACCAGTATGTAAAGCTGAATGTGGAGAAATACGGCGGCATGATCTGTTCTACCTGGCTGGACCGCCCGCTTTCCGTAGCAGGCCGCGTGATCGTGCGCACAACTGACGGCATTGGCACAAAACTGGTGAACGTGGACCGTGACCTCATGATCATCCCGAACCTGGCTATCCACATGAACCGCCAGGTAAACGACGGCTATGCGTTCAATCCGCAGAAAGACATGCTTCCGCTGTTCTGTGAGGCAGCAGAGAAGCAGGTAAAGGGCTGTTTTACCGAACTGATCGCGAAAGAGGCAGGTGTGAAGGCTGAGGATATCCTGGATACCGACCTGTTCTTATACAACCGCATGACCGGTACGCTGCTTGGCGCAGACGGCGAGTTCCTGGCAAGTCCGCATCTGGACGACCTGCAGTGCGCGTTCTCTTCCCTGAAGGGTTTTCTGGCAGCAGAGCCGAAAGACAGCGTGGCAGTTCACTGTGTATACGATAACGAGGAAGTGGGAAGCGGCACCAAGCAGGGCGCGGAGTCTACCTTCTTAAAGGACATCCTGCACCGCATCAACACCGGCATGGGACGCACCGAGGAGGAGTATCTGACTGCCCTGGCATCCAGCTTCATGGTATCCGCAGACAATGCCCATGCCATCCATCCGAACCAGCCGGATAAGGCAGATCCGACCAACCGTCCGTACTTAAACCAGGGTATCGTCATCAAGTACAGCGCAAACCAGAAGTACTGTACTGATGCTGTGTCCGCTGCTGTATTCAAGACCATCTGCGAGAAGGCAGAGGTTCCGTACCAGGTATTCTTAAACCGTTCCGACATTCTGGGCGGCTCCACTCTGGGCAACATTTCCGGTACCCAGGTAGCACTGAACACCGTAGATATCGGCCTGCCGCAGCTGGCAATGCACTCCAGCTATGAGACCGCAGGAAGCCGCGACACCGCTTACCTGATTGAGGCGGCAAAGGTACTCTACTCCGGAAGTTTCACCGGAAAGGGCGATGGAAGTTATACAATTGGTTAATTAAAAATTTATATATAAACAAAGGAGTTTCTATCATGACAAAGATCAGAACAAGATATGCACCGAGCCCGACCGGCCGCATGCATGTAGGCAACTTAAGAACCGCGCTGTACGCATACCTCATCGCAAAGCATGAGGGCGGCGACTTCCTGCTTCGTATCGAGGATACCGACCAGGAGCGTTACGTCGAGGGCGCTACCGAGATCATCTACCGCACCCTGGAAGAGACCGGACTCGTTCACGATGAAGGCCCGGACAAAGACGGCGGCTGCGGCCCGTACGTGCAGAGTGAGCGCCAGAAAGCCGGCATCTATCTGGAGTACGCAAAGAAGCTGGTAGAAAAAGGCGAGGCGTATTACTGCTTCTGCACTCAGGAGCGCTTAAATTCCTTAAAGAAGACCGTCAACGGCGAAGAGATCATGACTTACGACAAGCACTGCCTCCACTTAAGCAAGGAAGAGGTAGAGGCAAACCTGGCAGCAGGCATGCCGTATGTCATCCGTCAGAACAACCCGACCGAGGGAACCACCACCTTCCACGACGAGATTTACGGAGACATCACCGTAGACAACTCCGAGCTGGACGATATGGTCCTCATCAAATCCGACGGTTACCCGACCTACAACTTCGCAAACGTAGTCGATGACCATTTAATGGGCATCACCCATGTAGTGCGCGGCAACGAGTACCTGTCTTCCTCCCCGAAGTACAATCGTCTGTACGATGCCTTCGGCTGGGAAGTTCCGGTTTACGTACACTGCCCGCTGATCACCGATGAGTTCCACAAGAAGCTGTCCAAGAGAAGCGGCCACTCCTCCTTCGAGGATCTGATCGATCAGGGCTTCGTATCTGAGGCTGTTGTTAACTATGTAGCACTGCTGGGCTGGTCCCCGACCGACAACCAGGAAATCTTCTCCTTAGAGGAACTGGTAAAAGCATTTGATTATCATAATATCAGCAAGTCCCCGGCTGTATTCGATATCACCAAGTTAAAATGGATGAACGGCGAGTACTTAAAGGCTATGGACGCAGACCGTTTCTACGAGCTGGCTGAGCCGTACTTAAAGGCTGCCATCACTAAAGATCTGGATCTCAAAAAGATCGCAGGCATGGTAAAGACCCGTATCGAGATCTTCCCGGACATTGCTGCCCAGGTAGACTTCTTCCAGGAGCTTCCGGAGTACGATGTGGCAATGTACACCCACAAGAAGATGAAGACCAACTCCGAGAATTCCCTGGAGGTATTAAAAGACGTGCTGCCGGTCCTGGAAGCACAGGAGGACTTCACCAACGACGCTCTTTACGCTGCATTATCCGCTTATGTATCCGAGAAAGGCTACAAGACCGGTTTCGTAATGTGGCCGATCCGTACCGCAGTATCCGGCAAGCAGATGACTCCGGCCGGCGCTACCGAGATCATGGAAGTTCTTGGAAAGGATGAGTCCCTGGCACGTATCCGCAAGGGTATTGAGATGCTTTCCGCAGTGAACGCGTAAGGCTTTTCTGAAAAGAGAAAGGAACCGCATACATGGCGTTTCATGAAGCACAGCTGCAGGCAATCCATCATCAGGAAGGTCCGATGATGGTGCTTGCAGGGCCGGGATCCGGCAAAACGACCGTCATTACCCACCGGGTTAAATACCTGGTGGAGCAGTGCGGGGTGGAGCCGGGCAGTATCCTGGTGATCACATTTACAAAAGCCGCTGCGCAGGAAATGCGGCAGCGATTTGAGAAGCTGACGGAGGGGCGCAGGCTCCCCGTCAGCTTTGGTACGTTTCATGCGGTATTTTTCGCCATCTTAAAGTGTGCTTACCGCTATGACGCGTCCAACATTGCCCGGGAGGAACAGCGCACGCAGATCATCCGCGAACTGGTGGACAAGTTTGAGATGGATGTGGAAGATGAGGCAGAGTTTATAAGCCAGATTCTGTCGGAGATCAGCCTGGTAAAGGGCGAGATGATGAACCTGGATTACTACTATTCCAAAAACTGTTCTGAGGAGATGTTCAAGAAACTGTACCAGGGCTACGAGAAGGCCATGGTGGCGAAAGGACTTCTGGATTTTGATGACATGCTGGTGCTCTGCTATGAGCTCTTTACCCAGAGAAAGGACATTCTGGCGGCGTGGCAGAATAAGTACCAGTACATCCTGATCGACGAATTTCAGGACATCAACCGGGTACAATATGAAATAGTCCGCATGATGGCGGCACCGCAGAATAACCTGTTTATTGTGGGTGATGATGACCAGTCCATCTACCGCTTCCGGGGCGCGAAGCCGGAGATCATGCTGGGGTTTGAGAAAGACTATCCCCAGGCAAAGCGGACGCTTCTGGGGATAAACTACCGTTCAACTTGCAATATTGTGGATTACGCCGGACGGTTGATCCGCCATAACAAGACCCGGTTTGATAAGGAGATCCGCGCCGCGCGCGGGACTGGAAAACCAGTGGTAACCTCCGGATTTGCCGATGCGCAGACCGAGACCCGCATGATCGTAAAAGAGATTCAGGATTATGTGCAGATGGGGTATCACCTGTCTGATATTGCCGTGCTTTACCGAACGAATCTGGAACCGCGTCTTTTGATGGAACGGCTGATGGAGTACAATATCCCGTTTCAGATGCGGGATGCCCTGCCAAACATCTATGAGCACTGGATCACGCAGGATCTTCTGACTTATATTCGCATGGCATCTGATCCGTTAACGGAGAAACATCAGGCAAAGCGCGTGGATGTGCTGCGCATCATCAACCGGCCGAACCGCTATATCAGCCGGGACGCCCTGGACGGCCAGATTGTTTCCTGGGACAGCGTGAAGTCCTGGTATCGGGCAAAGGACTGGATGGTGGAGCGGATCGAAGATCTGGAATGTGATCTTAAAATCTTAAAGAAACTGGCACCGGTGGCGGCGGTCAACTTTATCCGCAAGGCCATCGGCTACGACGAGTACCTGAAGGATTACGCGGAGTACCGGCGCATGAAGCCGGAGGAACTCTTTGAGCTGGCGGACCAGATCCAGGAGAGCGCGTCCGGATACAAGACGATGGATGCCTGGCTGCTTCACATGGAAGAGTACGGGGAGCAGTTAAAACAGCAGGCGCAGAACCGCGGGGAACGGGATCTGGACTGTGTGGCGCTTATGACCATGCACAGTTCCAAGGGACTGGAATTTCCGGTGGTTTACATTATGGATGCCAATGAGCGGGTAACGCCGCATCACAAGGCGGTGCTGGAGGCAGACCTGGAGGAAGAACGGCGCATGTTCTACGTGGCCATGACCCGGGCAAAGGACCGGCTTCATGTGTATTACGCAAGAGAACGCTACGGAAAGCCGCAGGAGCGGTCGCGTTTTATTGATGAGTACTTGTATCCCGATGGCGCGCCGCCGGGAGAGTTCCAGCCGGGACCGCAGAAGAACGGAGCAGGAAACTATAATAGAAAGGCGGTGCGGTGATGGAGCAAAATAAGCAGGGTCTGGTGCACATCTACTGTGGTGATGGCAAGGGGAAGACTTCCGCAGCCGTAGGACTGGCAGTCCGCGCGGCAGGCCGGAACATGAAGGTTCTGGTGGTACGTTTTTTGAAAACCGAAAATTCGGGGGAAGTAAACGTGCTGCGAAACATTCCCGGCATCAGCGTAACACCATGCGACCGCACCTTCGGTTTTGTATTCCGCATGAACGAGGATCAGAAGCGGGAAGCTGCGCGGTATTATCAGAAGCGGTTTGAAGATGCGGTGAAGGAAGCTGTAGAGGGCCAGTACGATCTTCTGATTCTGGACGAGATTCTGGGATCCTGCAATTACGGGATGGTACAGGAGCAGTCTGTAACAGAATTTTTAAAGAACAAACCGGCAGAGCTGGAAGTTGTTCTGACCGGACGGGATCCGTCGGAGGTACTGCTGGAACTGGCGGATTATGTGTCCGAGATCTGTATGCGCAGGCACCCGTATGAAAAAGGCATCCCGGCCCGCCTGGGCATTGAATTTTAGTTGTTGCTTTTATGGCGGCTATCTGATAAAGTGGAGAAGTAATATTTTTATTTCATAGGAAATCAGACGAAACCACGGAAAAACCAATTTTAAAAGCGAGGTATATTTTTATGGCAAAGAACCAGAACGAAGAGATGGATTTAGAGCAGGAGGAGATGACTGTCACCCTGACCCTGGACGATGGCAGTGAGGTAGAGTGTGTTGTGCTCACCATCTTTGAGGCAGGCGACCGCGATTACATCGCACTGCTCCCGACAGAGGGCGCAGAGGCAGATGAGGGCGAGGTATACTTATACCGCTACGAGGAAGACGCAGACGGCAACCCGAGCCTGGACAACATCGAGGACGACGACGAGTACGAAGTTGTAGCAGACGCATTCGATGAGCTGCTGGACGACCAGGAATTCGATGAGATCGTAGGAGAGGACGAGCTGGACTAAGTACAGAGAGGTCCGAAGGCGGTCATCCTGACATGCCGCTGCACAGAAATATCGATCCACTGTGTTCGGACGCTGCAAGCTGACAGGCGTTTGCGGATAGTCGGACTAACCGTCCGCCTCCCTCAAACACCAGTCGCTGCAGAGCCGGACACAGCGGCCGTATTTCTGTTACGCAGTATGCCAGAATGACCGCCTTCTACTGTATTGGCTCCGCTGCGGAATAATAAACCACAGTCAGAACGATATTTGATAAAGCCAGATATTTGGGGCTTTACCAGTGTCGTTTTGGCTGCTTTTTATTATCGTAGAACAGCCAGTGCAGTAGAAGTTTCGGGGAGACCATACAGAACCGCAGATGCATTGGAATTTTCTTCATGAGCGAGCATAGCGTCGGACCGGAGACCCCTGTTTGAGTGCGCGGAGCGCAGGAGTTTGGGTCGCAGGTCTGACAACAGGCGGCGCAGGGAATGAAGTACAAAATTCCACCGCATCTGCGGTTCTGTATGGTCTCCCCGGAACTTCGAACCTCATTGAGTATTACTTATATTGATGTATATAGAATCGAAAGAAAATCGTCAGATTATCGCCGGGCAAATTCGTTGACAAATGCCCTTGGAAAAAGGTATCATAAGCTATAGCAGTAACGTTATGACTGGAAAAAGGAGATCGATCGTTATGAGAAAAAATATGTTTAAAGTCCTGACTCTGAGCCTGGCTATGGCAGCATTATCCTCCACAGCGGCATTTGCGGCAGGCTGGGGCAAAGTCGGAAGTGAATGGTATTATTATCAGGAGGACGGCAACGTAGCGAGAAATACCTGGGTCAATACTCTGGTGAGCAACGACGGTTCCGGCGAGATTACCTATCAGGTTGGCAATAAGGATTTTGTGACTGTGGAAGGCAAGACCATCGCGGCATCCTACTGGGTACAGGGCAATGGCCTGATGGCAACTTCCTGCTGGGTATGTGATGACGGTGCATGGTACCGCCTGGATGCCCAGGGACTTATCATGAAGGATCAGGTGTATACAGAAAACAAAGATAAGTACCGTCTTGGCGCTGATGGAAAAATGGTGACCAATGAGTGGTATCAGACGGAAGAAGGCAAATGGTATTATTTCGGTGAAGATGGCAAGGCATACAAAAATGGCTGGAAGACCATCGATGATGCGGAGTATTACTTCTTAAAGAGCGGTACCATGGCAGCTGACGTGAACATTCCGGGCGGCGGCCATGTTGGTGTTGACGGAAAACGCGACCGTTAAAGAAAGGACAGATGCGTGAAGATGACGGGGATCATGAAAAAGGTTCTGGTGCTTTGTGTGGCAGCATTGCTGGTATTGTCTTCTGCATTCTGCAGCTTTGCGGAAACCGGCTGGAAACATAACGGAAATGTGTGGAATTATTACTATTCAAACGGCAAGATGGCGAAGAATACCTGGATTAAGAACGGGGATGTCCTGTTCTGGATTGAGGAAGATGGCACTATGGCAACGTCCAAATGGATTGAGCAGGAACGGACATGGTATTATCTGGATGCCAGCGGGGCGGCTGTGACCGGTTGGAAAGAAATTAACAGCAAGTGGTATTATTTCAAAGAGGACCATGCCATGGCTTCGGATGAGACCATTGGAAGCTACTATGTAGGCAAGGATGGTGCCTGGGACAGCAGCAAATAGGGACAAAATAAAAAGAAAAGATCGCGATATCGCCGGGGGATATGCCTTCCGGCGATATTTTTGCGTTGTTTTATAACTAAAGATTATAGACTTAATTCCTATCTCGTATAGATGTTTCTAAATAAATTCGAAGTGATTAGTTGAAAAATGGTAATAAATGCGTTAATATGGGAAGAAATACGTTATTGTAAATAAAAACGCCCTTTAACCAGAGTGTGAAGGATCAGAAAGAGGTAAGACACCATGAACTGTAATATTGTAACGATCCCTGGAGATGGAATCGGACCGGAAATTGTGCGCGAGGCGTGCAAGGTCCTTGATAAAGTGGGAGAGGTATACGGACATATTTTCCAGTACACAAAAATCCTGATGGGCGGCTGCTCCATCGACGAATACGGAGTTCCGTTAACCGATGAGGCACTGGAGACTGCAAAGAAGAGCGACGCAGTTTTACTTGGCGCAGTTGGCGGCAATGTGGGAAATTCAAAATGGTACGATGTGGCACCGAACTTAAGACCTGAGGCGGGGCTGCTGGCAATCCGCAAAGGCCTTAATTTATTTGCGAACCTTCGTCCGGCTTACCTTTACAATGAACTGGCAGATGCATGCCCGTTAAAGAAAGAGAACATCGGAGACGGCTTTGATATGATCATTGTCCGCGAGCTGACCGGCGGCCTGTATTTCGGTGAGCGCCATACCGAGGAGGTAGACGGTGTGCTTCAGGCAACCGACACTCTGACCTACAACGAGAACGAGATCCGCCGCATTGCCATCAAGGCATTCGACATTGCCATGAAGAGAAGAAAACACGTCATCAGCGTGGACAAGGCAAACGTGCTGGATTCCTCCAGACTCTGGAGAAAGGTTGTTGAGGAAGTGGCAAAGGATTACCCGGAAGTAAAACTGGAGCATATGCTGGTTGATAACTGCGCAATGCAGCTTGTCATGAACCCGGGCCAGTTCGATGTAGTCCTGACTGAGAATATGTTCGGCGACATCCTTTCCGATGAGGCCAGCATGATCACTGGTTCCATTGGCATGCTGTCTTCCGCAAGCTTAAACGAGACCAAGTTCGGTATGTACGAGCCGAGCCACGGTTCCGCACCGGACATTGCAGGAAAGAACCTGGCAAACCCGATCGCAACCATCCTTTCCGCAGCTATGATGCTTCGTTATTCCTTCGATATGGATAAAGAGGCAGATGCCATCGAGGCAGCCGTACAGCAGGTACTGACCGATGGTTACCGCACCGGAGACATTTATTCTGAAGGATGCAAGAAGGTCGGAACCATCGAGATGGGAGATCTGATCGCGGAGCGTATCCATTAATAGAGGATATTGTGCAGACGGAATCTTAAGGAAACCGGCAGTAAACAGAAATGAATAGAAACTTACGGGCTGGTGTCCGCAGCTGCGGATACCGGCGTTCACATGAGGAGGAGTCAGACAGATATGAGAAGTGATAATGCAAAAGCAGGCATGCAGCAGGCACCGGCACGTTCCCTGTTCCGTGCGCTGGGATTAACCGATGAAGAAATGGAGCGCCCGTTAGTCGGCATCGTAAGCTCCTACAACGAGATCGTTCCGGGTCATATGAATCTGGACAAGATCGTAGACGCAGTAAAGCAGGGTGTTGCCATGGCAGGCGGTACCCCGATCGTGTTCCCGGCCATCGCAGTGTGCGACGGTATCGCCATGGGCCATGTGGGAATGAAATACTCCCTGGTAACCCGTGATCTGATCGCTGACTCCACCGAGTGTATGGCACTGGCACACCAGTTTGACGCGCTGGTCATGGTTCCGAACTGTGACAAGAATGTTCCGGGACTTTTAATGGCAGCAGCACGCTTAAACATCCCTACCGTGTTCGTCAGCGGCGGCCCGATGTTAGCCGGCCACGTAAAAGGCGAGAAGCGCAGCCTTTCCAGCATGTTTGAGGCCGTTGGCTCCTATGCGGCAGGCCTTATGACCGAGGAAGATGTCAAAGAGTTCGAGTGCAAGGTCTGCCCGACCTGCGGTTCCTGCTCCGGTATGTACACCGCAAACAGCATGAACTGCCTGACCGAGGTTCTCGGCATGGGCTTAAAGGGCAACGGAACCATTCCGGCTGTTTACTCCGAGCGTCTGGTTCTGGCAAAGCATGCAGGCATGGCTGTTATGGATATGTTGAAGAAGAACATCCGTCCGAGAGACATCATGACTGAGGCAGCATTCCGCAACGCCCTGACCATGGATATGGCTCTTGGCTGCAGCACCAACAGCATGCTGCATCTGCCGGCTATCGCGCATGAGGCTGGTGTTGAGCTGAACGTAGACATCGCAAACGAGATCAGTGCAAAGACTCCGAACCTGTGCCACCTTGCACCGGCCGGACATACCTATATGGAAGACTTAAACGAGGCAGGCGGCATCTACGCAGTTATGAACGAGATCAGCAAGCTTGGTCTCTTAAATCTGGACTGCATGACCGTAACCGGCAAGACTGTTGGCGAGAACATCAAGGACTGCGTCAACAAGAACCCGGAGATCATCCGTCCGATCGATAATCCGTACTCTAAGACCGGCGGTATCGCAGTTCTTCGCGGCAACCTGGCACCGGATTCCTGCGTGGTAAAACGTTCCGCAGTTGCTCCGGAGATGCTGGTACATGAAGGACCGGCCCGTGTCTTTGACAGCGAGGACGATGCCATCGCGGCCATCAAGGGCGGCAAGATCGTGGCTGGTGATGTCGTAGTCATCCGTTACGAGGGACCGAAGGGAGGCCCGGGCATGAGAGAGATGTTAAACCCGACTTCTGCTATCGTTGGCATGGGCCTTGGTTCTACCGTAGCCCTGATCACCGACGGACGTTTCAGCGGAGCTTCCCGCGGCGCTTCCATTGGCCATGTGAGCCCGGAGGCAGCAGCAGGCGGCCCGATCGGCCTGGTAGAAGAGGGCGATATCATTGCCATCGATATCAATGCCAATACCATCAACATGAAAGTATCCGATGAAGAGCTGGCAAGACGCCGCGCGAACTGGACTCCGAAGACCAAGGAAGTAAGCGGATACTTAAAGCGCTACGCTGCACTGGTAACCAGCGCGGACAAGGGCGCGATCTTAAAGGGAAACTAATG
>CAKRRJ010000022.1 GCA_934394615.1 uncultured Lachnospiraceae bacterium | reverse complement strand
GGATCCAGTGACAGCAGTATTAAAAATGCGGTTCCCGCAGACATCAGCCGGATTTTAAAAGCAGCCGATATCCAGACAATTATTGCAAACGGCGGCACCGCATTCCGGCTTTACGGACGTTACTGCGAACCAGTTACCGGACGCCCGGCTGTGCTCTGCCCGTCCACCAGTCCGGCCAACGCGGCATTCTCACTGAACCGGCTGGCAGAATGCTGGAACCCCATCATAAGCCCTGTCATTGCCAGGCTGTAGCACCTGGCATCCCGGTAAATACACCGACTGTCACTGGCTGCGTACCTGCTCCCGGCAATGTTCTACCGGGCCAGCTCTCCGTCATCCATCCGCTTTTCCATGATCTTACGGAGTTCGTCCACACAGGAACCAAGTGTTCTTCCGGTCTCGTCGATCGTCACGTCTGCGTACTTCTCGTAAAGCGGCACACGCTCATTGTAGAGATCGAGCAGAGTCATGCCGTCTTTTAAGGCCACGCCGCGGTCTTTTAAATCTCCAAGACGCTGTTTTACATCCTCATAGCTCAGCTTTAAGTATACCACAGTACTGATCTCATGCAAATGCTCCATGGCCTTCGGACCATAGATTACACTGCCGCCCGGAGCAATCACGGAACGCTCCGTCTCCAGCTCTGCGTTGATGTCCTCTTCCACCTGCAAAAATCCTTCTGTGCCGCGCTCTGCGATGATCTCTTTTAAGAGCTGTCCGGTCTTTTCCTGAATCACAATATCCACATCTACAAAGGAATAGCCAAGGCGTTTTGCCAGCAAAACGCCAATAGTACTCTTACCGGATGCCGGCATGCCGATCAGTGTAATGTTTGATTTCATTTTGCTTTCCTCCTGTGTATATGCTTGCCTGCTGTCTTTTCGGACGGTTCCGGCTTTTTCTTTTTCGTGTCAGCTTTTGCGGATTTCTTTCTTACTGAATACCCGAATGTTCCGATCTTCTCTCCCAGTTCGAAATAGGTTCCGTGGGAATAGCTCACCAGTTTCGCGTCATTCAGATGGAATGTTCCTTTCTCATCCATGTAGCGGTCATCTACCGTGACTCCAAGGATTTCCGCAATGAACATGTCATGGCTTCCAAGTTCCACCACCTGCTTTACTTTACACTCCAGGTTCAGCGGGCTCTCCGCGATGCCCGGCGCGCTGATGTGCTGCGACGGAAGCGGCGTCAGCTTCATCTCTTTGAATTTATCGGTATCGCGTCCGGATTTCACACCACAGTAATCGGTAGCAAATACCAGGTCCTTTGTTACCAGGTTCACCACAAATTCTCCGGTCTCTTTTAAAATGTCGTAGGAATAGCGCTCCTTCCGCACGGAGATGGAGAGCATTGCCGGGGCAGAGCAAACGGTTCCGGCCCAGGCTACCGTTATGATATTTGGCTTCTCACCAGGCCGTGCACAGCTTACCATCACGGCCGGCACCGGGTACAGCATATTGCCGCCCCGCCAGCTCTGTTTTCCCATAATTTTCTCCTTTTTAGCCCTCGCAGGCAATCATGATGGACGGAATCAGCTGTTTCTTTCTGGATACCACGCCCGGAAGCTCTACCACATTCGCCTCATCGTCTGCACCTGCTTCTTCCATGTGGAATGCAGTGCGGATGAGCTCTTCGGCACCCTCGCCCTCGCAGAGCAGGGAGGTGGACTCGGTCAGGATATTGGTCAGCATAAAGAAGATCATATCCACGCCGTGCTCCTCATGCGGCTGCTTTAAGAACGGAAGCAGACGCTCCTTTAACTCAACCAGCTCATCTGCGTTTAAGGAACTGATCTGGCCTACGCCATAAGTGATCTTGCCGGAGTTGAACAGCTTGAAATCCTGATAGAAGATCTCATCGTTGCTCTTGCCGCGCAGGTTGCTTCCTGCGGAGAACATGTCTGCTGCGTAGCGGTCCATATCAATCTCAGCGATCTTGGCCAGCTCGGTTGCTGCCATCTTGTCGATCGGAGTGCAGGTCGGAGAGCGGAATAACAGGGTATCGGAGATGATGGCACTGCACAGCATGCCTGCGGTTGCCTTGTCGATCTCTACATTATTCTCGTGATACATCTGGTACACGATGGTTGCGGTACATCCTACCGGCTGGTTGCGGAAGAATACCGGGGAGATGGTCTCAACCGTGCCTAATTTATGGTGGTCGATGATCTCCTGGATGTCTGCGTTCTCCAGACCGTCTACTGCCTGGTTCTTCTCATTATGGTCTACCAAGATGATCTGCTTTCCCTTTGCGCCGAGTAAGTTTCTGCGGGAGATCATACCCAGGTACTTGCCATCCTTATCCAGAACCGGGAAGTCACGGTGACGTTTGCTTGCCATAACCTCTTTCACATCATCGATGCAGTCGCTGTCCTCGAAGGTGATCAGATCCTCGGTCTTCATGAAATGGCCGATCGGCATACTCTGGTTGATGAGACGTGCTGCGGTGTAAGCGTCGTACGGAGTAGTCATAACGGTGCATCCATGCTCCTGAGCCAGCTTGCGGATGGTCATGGACACTGCTGCGCCCTCGCAGACGATGATGCAGTCTGCTTCCATCTCGATGGCACAGAGCTGGGACTCGTAACGGTTACCAAGGATAACCAGGTCATGCTCGGAAATATAGTACTCCATCATATCCGGGTTTGCTGCCGCAATGAGAACCTTACCCTGATCGAAGTAATCGTTCTCATCACCCACTACCATAGCGCCCTCGAGAGTCTCCAGGATGTTCTTGTACTGGGTGTGTGCCTTGGACAGGATGCTGCTGTCTAATACGTTCATGTAGGATTTGGTGATATCACCGACGGTGATCAGACCTTCCAGAACGCCTTTCTCGCTGACTGCCGGCAGGGTTACTACGTGTGCGTCCTGCATCAGGTTCCATGCTTTCTTTAAGGAAATATTGCGGTTTACACCCTTGGTCTCGCGAATCTCGATATCCTTTACCTGGGTCTTTACGCTCTCTACCAGCTGCGGAGCCTCTACGTTAAAGTAGTTCAGTACATACTGTGTCTCCTCGTTAACATGACCGGCACGGCCTGCCACATACTCTTTTCCGGTGATTTTGGATTTTAATGCTGCGTAGCAGATTGCGGAACAGATGGAATCGGTATCCGGATTCTTATGACCGATTACGATCGTCCGTCTTTTTCTCTCTTCTGACATAATGTCCTCCTCTTATTGGCGTTTATTGGAATCTCTTTTTGCTATTTTCACAAAGAATTGCTTCCTGACGAAATGTAATTATAGATTTTGCACTATATTTTACAGTTTGTTCATTCGTTGTTCATACTTTATTCACAACTTTTTCCTATACTAAAAACATCTTAAGAAACGGTTGTAACTTGATGAAACAGTCAAATTGCACATAGATTTTTCATAATTGCCCCGGTTGGACGAAAGTCCACCGGGGTCTCCTCATTTTATACGATTTTACGCGGTTTTGCAATAGTTTGCCCGGAGCAATCCTGCTCCGGGCATTTCTTTTTTCAATACATTTCTTCTTAGTTAACCAAGTACCAGACGGGCAGCCCCGTAAATTCCCGCGTCATTTCCCAGCTTTGCCAGTCCGATCACACCCTTATTCTTTGAAATCGGGGAATAATGCTGATAATATTTATCGATGATGTCGATGAGGAACTGTCCTGCCTTTGACACGCCACCGCCAATGACAAACATCTGCGGGTCCACCGTCATGGCAATACCTGCCAGAGCCACACCCAGGTAACGTCCTACCGTCTCTACAACCGAAAGTGCCAGCTCATCTCCGGCTTTGGCCGCATCCAGAACATCTTTCGCCGTCACCGCGTCACCATACTGGCGAAGCACAGACGGAGTATCCTCTCCTGCCATGCGGCGTCTTGCCTCTCTGGCAATTCCGGTTGCGCTCGCAATCTGTTCTACACAGCCCACGCCGCCGCAGTTGCAGTGCTCCCACTCTTCATCACGCACATGAATATGACCGATCTCTCCGCCAAGACCATGTTTTCCGGCAATGATCTTCTCATCAATAATGATGCCGCCGCCTACGCCGGTTCCAAGCGTTACCATAACGATATCCGTAAAGCCCATGCCGCCGCCGCGCCACATCTCACCGAGTGCTGCCACGTTGGCATCATTTCCGCTCTTAACCGGAATACCATCCAGCATAGCACTGAGTTCTTTCTGCGGGTTCATATCTCTCCAGCCCAGGTTTACGCAGACCTCCACATAGCCATCCGGCATGACCGGTCCCGGAATGCCAAGTCCTGCTCCCAGGATATCGGAAAGATGGATCTCTTTTTCTGTAAGAACTTCACGGATCGACGCTGCTACATCTTCTAAAATATAACGGCCGCCCTCTTCTTTTCTGGTAGGAACCTCCCACTTAAACAACAGGGTACCGTCTGTCTCAAATAAACCAATCTTGACAGAAGTTCCCCCCACGTCAATGCCAATACACTTTTTTTCGCTCATGCCGCAAACTCCTTCCCAAAAATCTTGTCTTTTCTGTATGTAGTATAAAAGAATCCCATAATGAATGCAAGCAAAAAGAATCCGGCTTGCCGGATTCTCGCGCCGAGGCGCGGTTGCTTCGGCAACCATCTACCCTTGCGCCGAGTGCGCATCCCTGCGGAGCGTTTTTTGTTTCATGGGACGCAATTTCCTATGAAACAAAAAGGCCGCCCGGCCAGGGAAATCCAGCCAGACGGTCTTTTATTCATTTTCAAACAGAAGCCATTACAGATTACGTGCTACCTCTGCAACATGCTCTGCAGTGAATCCGAAGTGCTCAAAGAGCTGTGCAGCCGGGCCGCTTGCACCGAAACCGGTCATGGTTACGCATGCGCCATCCAGACCAACGTACTTGCCCCAGCCGAAGTCACTCAGTGCCTCTACTGCAACACGTTTGCGGACTTCTTTCGGGAGTACGGACTCTTTGTACTCTGCGGACTGCTCCTCGAACAGATCCATACACGGCATGGATACGACACGTACCTTCTTGCCTTCTGCTGCCAGGATCTCCTTTGCCTTTACAGACAACTCAACCTCGGAGCCGGAAGCAATGAGGATCAGGTCCGGGGTTCCCTCGCAGTCATCAATCACATAGCCGCCCTTTAACGCATCCTTGCAGCTGCCCGGCATCGGAGCCAGGTTCTGTCTGGACAGTACCAGTGCGGTCGGTGTGGTCTTGGAGGTAACTGCGCTGTACCATGCTGCTGCAGTCTCCGTTGCGTCACACGGACGGAATACATGGAAGTTCGGCATTGCGCGGAACATAGCCAGCTGCTCGATCGGCTCGTGGGTCGGTCCATCCTCGCCTACGCCAATGCTGTCGTGGGTGAATACGAAGGTTAACGGCAGCTTCATTAAAGCAGACAGACGAGCCATCGGCTTGGTGTAATCACTGAATACGAAGAAGGTAGATACATAGGTGCGCAGGCCGCCGTGAAGCATCATGCCGTTTCCGATAGCAGTCATAGCCAGCTCACGAACGCCGAAGTGCATGTTTCTTCCGGCATAATCTGCCTTGGAGAAATCAGCCTCATCGTTCATATGGGTCTTGTTGGACGGAGCCAGGTCAGCCGAACCGCCGATGAGGTTCGGCATGCGGTCTTTTAACTTGTTGATGACCTTGCCGGACAGGTTACGGGTTGCCTCAGCCTTCTCGCTGTTTGCCCAGAAGGAATCATCTTCCATCAGAGCCTTAGCCAGCTCATCGGTACCGCCGTAGTACTGGTTCCAGAGTGCTTCCATCTCCGGGTACTCCTGGCAGTATGCAGCGAACATCACGTTCCATGCTGCCTCAACTTCTGCCTTCTCCTCAGCTGCCTTTGCGTAGTGGTCATAAACCTCCTGCGGTACATAGAACGGCTCTTTGGACGGCCAGCCCAGGAAGTCTTTCATAGCCTCAATGTTCTCCTCACCTAAAGGCTCGCCGTGTGCGCTTGCCTTGCCCTGTTTTGCCGGGCAGCCGTAACCGATCTGGGTATGGATGGTGATGAAGGACGGGCGGGTGGTATCTGCCTTTGCTTCCTCGATAGCCTTGCCGATCTCCTCTAAGTTGTTGCCGTCTGCAACATCCAGAGTCTGGAAGCCGAATGCAGCCATGCGCTCCTGAACGTTCTCGGTGAACGCGATATCGGTGCTTCCCTCGATGGAGATGCGGTTGGAATCATATAATACGATCAGTTTGGAAAGGCCCAGAGTTCCTGCCAGGGAGAATGCCTCGGAGGAAATGCCTTCCATCATACAGCCGTCGCCACCCAGTACATAGGTGTAATGGTCAACAACCGGATAATTCTCCTTGTTAAAGATAGCTGCCAGATGTGCCTCTGCTGCTGCCATGCCGACTGCCATGCCCATACCTGCGCCTAACGGGCCGGTGGTAGCCTCAACACCAACGGTGTGGCCGTACTCCGGATGACCAGCGGTCTTGGAGCCAAGCTGACGGAAATTCATAAGATCTTCTTTGGACAGATCACCATATCCGAATAAATGAAGCAGGGAGTATAACAGCATGGAACCATGGCCGCCGGATAAGATAAAGCGGTCGCGGTTTGCCCACTGCGGATCTGCCGGATTGTGGTTCATGTGGTTCATCCAGAGCTCATATGCTGCCGGAGCACTGCCTAACGGGAGACCCGGATGACCGGATTTTGCTTTCTGGATCGCATCTGCGGATAATACGCGGATCGCGTTCACAGACATGGTATCGATAGTGTTCATTGGTGAGACCTCCTGGTATTATATAATTTTGTATAACCTACTGCTTTAGCGCAGCTTCAGCTCACGCATCTGCTGCGGGCCGGTTACTACCAGTGTACCTGGGAACCGCCCCTTTCTGATCTTGGAGACCGGAAAATCAAACGTCGCGTTCAGCTTTTCCGTTCCGCTCATATTATAAATCCTGCACGAATCATCGTTGTACAGGAAGATCAGATCTCCATCCAGGTCCGCATGGGTGTACTCGAAATTAAATTCCTTGCTGAGCACATGCGTTCCATCTTTTTTGTAAACCTCCAGCCGGCTTCCGTATTCTCCGTTGGTGTTGCGGACAATCGCCGCTGCGTATTCATCAGAATAAAATACACTGTCGATACGTTCCTCGATTGGCTGCTGCACCACCAGCTCCGGGGATGCCAGGTTCCGGGAAGAGAAAAAGGTCAGCGCTTTGCTGGAAAATGCGCAGGAGTACGGATCGCCCATATAAGTGACCCGCGGCACCATGTCGCCCTGGAACTCATCATCGAAACCGCCTACCAGACGGTTTGGAACGTTTTTTCCAACTTCTGAGAAATCGTAAAATACAACACGGTTTCTCAGCTCACTGCCCTGCAGATAAACAAAAGAACACATTAACTGCGTTCCGTCATCCGACAGCGCAATATCAAGCGGATAGCCATCGCCCGACATGTTGGTCTTGACCGTGATGTCTAACGCGCTTCCGTCTTTTTTGAAAAAGGTTATGTAACTGGATGTGGAATCCTCCAGCACAACCGCGGTAACTCCGGTACCGGATACCGCAACCTTGCTGATCGGCAGTACCGTAGTGGCCTGTCCCTGGGTTCCATCTGTATTGCAGATATAAATGCTGTTTCCCTGCATATCTGCAATGGCCGCGTAATCTCCCTTTACCGAGATGATTGGCGCATTCATTTCATAGCTTTCGGTCCAGACATTGCGCCCCCGGTTGTCCAGGTAAGACGCGCCGTCTTTCGTGTATTTTAAAACATTGCTGCCAAAACTTTCGTAACCGACGAGGCTTCCCTCGTTTAAATCTACCTGCCACGCCGTTTCATAGCTGGCGTAGGTGTAATTCCGCTGATAAAAGATCCAGGCAGCCGCGCCTCCCGCGATCAGGAGAAGCACCAGGATCACCAGCCCCCATCTGTGCCGCAATACCCGGTTATGGGCCTTGCGCACCACGTCTTCACTGTCTTCGTCTGAATCAGCTTGCCATGCGGGCTGCTGTGGTCTGACGATCTGCTGGCGCAGCCTGTCCTTCTTGCTTTCTCTGCTCATGGAGCTGAAATCATTCATCTTTTTGTCTCCTAATTAGTCTCATTCAAGTATACATCATTTTGCGGGAAGATACAACTCCTGCCCCACCGAAATGTGGTTCTCATCCGCCAGGCCGTTCCACTGGCAGATCTGGGCGATCGGTGCCATGCTGTGGTACTCTTCCATGCAGATCCCGTACAGAGTCTCCCCCTCGCGGACGACATGTTTTACAGCATCCGCCGGGATCTCAACTGGCAATACCGATGCGGTCTTTCCGGCATCTGCAGAGGCTCCTGCGTTCCCGCCATGCATGCTTCCCGACGCCTCCGCCGCTGCCCCGGCACCGCCTCCTGAAGCCTGGGATGTACCAGCCTGTTCCTGTCCGCTGCCGGATGTTCCAGCCGCAGACGCTGCAGCGGCCCCCTGGTTTCCTGCTTCTCCCACACCTCCTTCTCCGGATGACTGCCCGCCGGCTGCGGACGCGCCATCCGGCAATGCCTGTCCATCCCCCGAATCGATCACAATTTCAGCCAGGGTCGGATACACATCCCCCGCAACTGTCTCAACCTCCAGCTCATCCTCTCCGCCCTGTTTCTGCCCGGCAAATGACCAGAACCCGGACTTTCCGCTTCCGGCAGGCACAACCGACGCGATCACGGCCTCCATGTCCTTCATTTTCCTGTAGTTTCCAAACATGACAAGTCCTCCGGCCAGGACCATCACCGCCAGGACACTGCACGCGCCGCCCAGCAGCCCAATTGTGGAACGGGTCCGCACCGCGCTCTGATGCCGGTCTTCCATCCGCTCCCGGAAATCCTGAATCACCATGTCACGGTTCGTGCCTTCCACCCGCCTTGCATCTTTCCTGGAAACCATGTAATCCTGCATCATCTGGTTGCGCTCATAATAAATACAGTAACCGCGCAATTTGTAAAAACCATCTTCTGAAGCTGTGTAGATGGCTTCCTCGCCTTCCAGGCCGGAATTCAGATACATCAGCTGGTTTTTACCCGAAAAATACTGTCCGTGCTGCTTCCAGTAATCCAGCGGACTCAATGTACATCCCTGCGCGCCGCACAGAAACCACCCCTGTACGCTGCGGTGCGGAAACATCTGCTCCATGACCTGATACGCCTTTTTCCATGCCTCCTCTGTAAACTCCACTTTTTCACCTTCCCGGGTCACCTGCTCCATCTCCAGCGCCCCGTCAATAAACAGGAACGGGACACCATCCTCGGTCCGGATCTCTCCCAGCAGAAGGCCGACCCGCAGATCCTGTCCGCCGGCCGGATATAATCGTTTCAGATATGTATTGACATAGTCCTCAATATAAAGCTTTACCACCTGATCCCGCTCTCCGATCTGCCGGATATTCTTCGGCAGTTTCGGATACGGGTTATAAAGTTCACCCATAATTTCACCCCGCTGCATGATGTTTGTAACCGCAGGCAGCACACCATCTTCGTGCCTGTCCGCGGCCCGTTTGATGCATCATACCACGGGGTCTGCGTATAATTTGTCAGTTTGAGTCATGGAATCTAAAAAACTCTTCGACAAAAACTGCGCGTTTCCGGAAACAATGCCTGCCGCACGCTGTCGCAGATGTAATCGGCCATCCGCATCACAACCGACAGGCGCACACTCTGCAGCATCAGCGGATCATAGCTCCCGCAGCCGCCCACAATTCCCGTAATAAAAATATCACCCACGGCCTGCAGTTCCTTGCAGACTCCAAGCCCCGGCCGCAGCGCCCCTCTTCCAAGCGTGATGCAGCCCACATGTTCACTCTGCCCGACCGATGCGTCCACCGCCACAATCACATAGTCCGGATAACAGTGCCGCACCTTTGCCAACGCCTGCTCCAGATTCAGGGCATGCACCGGCGCGTCCAGCGTGCCGACCACCTGGACCCGCCCGCCCGGCAGACCGAGATCTTTTAGCTTGTGCCCGATAAGCGGTCCCAGGCTGTCTCCGGTCGAGCGGTCCGTTCCAATACAAAAGAGCAGGACCCCTTTTCGATCCTCCTGCCGCATGATCTCACGGATCATCTGGCGGAGCATGCCGGCACACGCGCCAGTCTCTCTCTGCTCCCCGGAATCGAAATAGTAAATGTCCTGCTCTCTGGTTCTTTTTTTCATGATCTCATCCCGCCTGCACCGTTTTGTTACTCCTATTATAGGTACAGGCCGGCGTTTTTATACGCGTTTGCCGCGCCTTCTTTTAATGCTTTCGTTCATCCTCCTGATACACCGCGATCGCCTCGCTGATGTTCGCCGCACGTCCCTGCTGGAGGATTGTGCTCAGATCCTGCAGCTTGAACGGATCAAGAAACTCCTTTCCAAGATGGCTTCCGTACTGGTCCGTCAGAGTCAGGCGGCGTGCTTTCACCTCGGCTGTTGTGAGCTGAAGGTCCTTTTTTACCCCTTCATACTGATGCTCAAGTTCCTCAATCTTTTCCCGGTGCCCGTGCTCGATCTCATCCTGAAGGATGTTCTTTGTCACATTTTCAAAGGTGTTCAGCGCCTCTTTCTTTTTCGCTGCCACCTCGTTTAATTCCTGCGTCAGTCTTGCGATCTCATCGTCATATTTTTCCAGATCATAAAGGGACTCATTGCGGTCCTTCCGGATTGTTCCGGTAATGACGTTGATCTTTTTGTTGTTGGCATGCATCTGGTCCAGAATCTGGCGTCCTTCTTTTAAACACTCCGCGTACTGCAGCTTGGTGTGGTTGCCGATCCACATGTAAATGCCGCCGACCATCAGGATATCCGCCACATAGATCAGTGCCAGATACAAAGTCCTTCGCTGCGGCAAAAGCGCGTACACGCCAAATGGAAGTGCCAGGAAAAACAGCGCGATAAAAATCAGAAGCCCCAGAAACTCCTTCGCCCAGCGCGGCATATACAGACTGTAGTAAAGGCGGCTCCGGCACCAGGCAGGCGCATGATACTCCCGGAACTTTGCCTTCATGCGGCTCACCAGCTCCCGGTTATATTCATGAAGCTCCGATGTTTCTTCCGCGATCCGCTCCTTTATGCCCTGGTTCTTTGCTTTTTCCCGCTGCGCCCGCGCTTTCTTCAGCTGGTCCTGCGCCTTGCTGATCTCCGCGTCGTAGCTGGAATTCAGATCGTCTCTTCTTTTTTTGATGGTGTTCCCCACTGCATCGGCCATCTGCTTTTTTTCCGCTTCCAGCGACCGTCTGAGCCGGTTCTCATCCTGCTTCAGCTGCTCTTCCCTGTCGGCAGCCAGCGACAGCTCATTTACGGCATCTCGTGCTGATTCCAGATAATTCAGACACTCCTCAATCGTTTGTGCCATACCCCATTTTCCTCCTTCGCAGGCTTTCTCTTTGTTTCTGTCCACACACCGTGCAAACAGAACTCTATCTTCTGCATGAACACCGGTTTTTGTAACCCCCTTGTCTTCTGCGAAAGATCTTCCTGAATATACTTTCTGTATCATACGACATTCTCAGTCCAGAAAATGTCTGCCCGTGTACAGTAACTACTTTACTACATTCTACCTGGAACTACAAGGGGATGAGATGGATATAGGCTTTACATCTCCGGGAAAATCACATATAGTTATAGAGATTTCACGCGACACTCGCCACGCCTTCGTGTTGCATCGGCGCAGCCGCATGAATCTTATCACGAAAGGAGGATTGCACATGTTCCGCATGTGGGGAAAAATCTGGAGAGATAACCACCTGATCAAAGATACTGTGATCTGCCTGACCGACTACAGCATGTCCTGCACCAGCATGGTATTCCAGGCGCTGGATGACATCTGTTATGAATTTGATCTTGGGAAACCGATCTGGCTCTCCTCCAACATCAACGACTTCAAGCGTCACGCTAAGACACGTTTTACCCGCGACAGTTTCATTGAGCAGATCGACTTCGACTATCTGGAAATTGAAGTCATAGAAGAATAATCGTCCTGCAAAGGACAGGAAAGGGGTTACCGCAAAATTGCCCGAATGTTCTGGGTCTAATTTTGCGGTAACCCTTTTTATTTATAAACACATTGCCTTTAAGCAAGATACTGCTTTAAGATATCTCCGATCAGTTCCAGTTCCTCCGGTTTCAGTTCCTGAATCCAGTTCTCATCTCCATTCCGGTTTTTCTCCCGGCTTGCTGCCATCTGCTCCAGTCCCCGTTTGATAAAGTCTGCGTCCCGGATGCTCTCCTTTGCAGGCGTCTCCGGCGCAGGAGCCGCGGTTTTCACGGCTGCGGAAGCACGGCTGCCATTTCTTCGATTCTCCCTGCGGCCTCCGGATACAGCCTGTACCGCCCGCGCAGTCTGCTGTTCTTCATCCTCCTCCGGTTCCACACGTCCCATGCGTCCGGCACGGTCCACCAGACGGCTTACACTGCGCAGCGCGCCCCGGTCGCCCATTCCTTCTCCGCGCCCTTTTTCCACAGCGAGACTGCGCACCATTTTCGGTCCGATCACATTGTCGATCTGATCCTGCAGGCTGATAATGAGCTGATCCTTTAAATCTCCGCCAAGCCCGCCGTCAAACAGCATGGTAAGCATTGCCATCAGCACACAACCGCCGCCATACATTACAATATAATACGTATCCAGGCGGTACCAGTAAGAGAAAAACGCGGCACAGCCGCCAAACAACAGACACAGCCAGGTCCATCTCGCGCCCATGCTGTTCCAACCAGTCAGGCTAACCCCAAATGTCTTAAAATCGTAAAGCTGATGCTCCAGCCACGTTCCGCTGTCGATCATCCCCTGATTTACCCGGTATGTATTCTCCGCTCTCTGCCGGAGTTCCTTTAAGCTTTTGTTCTTTGTCAGTGACAGGTCTTTACTTTCTCTGAGCAGTCTTTTGTATACATGCCTTGCCATCATACGCGTCAGAATCCCCAGCACGCAGATCGCAGCCAGCACATAGAGTGCACGTCCTGATTCCAGTAATTGCAGCATAAAAACAGCTCCCCTTTCTTTTCCTGGTTTGTAACGGCTCCGCGCCACAGCATTCCGGATCCTGCTGCTGCCAGCGCTGCCGCTACCCTGGTGTCTCAGACAGCTATCATTATAGCGGTCCTGGAGGCATTTGAAAAGTTCAGGGAGCTGAGAATCGTTCGTCAAATAACGCTAAAAAACGCACATCACCTTCAGATTTTACATAACCTAATATGCGGAATGCTCCGGAGACCATGCTGCAACAGCCTCTCTAGACATGTTTTTAGTATGCAAGGATCAGGGCACGAGTCAGGTTTGTGCTGTGGATGATGGCCTGGCGCTCAAACTCCGGGTAATCCATGGAAGCACTGTCATCTGCCTTGTCGGAGATCGCGCGCACGATCAGGAACGGGATCTTGTTCAAGTAAGCCGCCTGCGCGATGGCTGCACCCTCCATCTCGGTGCAGGAGCCGTTAAAAGTCTCACTCAGCCACTCTTTCTTGTTCTTATCGCAGATAAACTGGTCACCGGTCAGAACTCGTCCCTCATAGACGCTGATATCCGGGTTCACTTCCTCACAACACTTCTTTGCAAGGCTGCGCAGGCGCTCATCTGCCTCAAAGTTCAGGGTTCCGAGCTGCGGAATCTCTCCTAACGGGTAACCGAAGTTGGTCGCGTCCACATCGTGCTGGATAGCATCGGTGGAAAGGACCAGATCGCCGATGTTAATCTCTGCCTTTAAGGAACCTGCGATGCCGGTGTTTACCACTCCGTCCACGCCAAAACGGTCTGCCAGGATCTGCACGCACAAAGCTGCACTCACCTTGCCGATTCCGGACTGAACCACAACAACCTCTTTTTCTCCGATGGTTCCCTTATAAAATTCCATACCAGCCACGGTAACAACCTCTGGCTGCTTCATCTCCTGCTTTAACTGCTCTACTTCCGCCTTCATGGCGCCGATGATTCCTAACATATATGATTTCCTCTGCTTTCTGTTTTCTGCTTTTGCTTTCGGCGTTTTCTCATGCCTGCTGCTTTTTGGGAGCCGCCTGCTTCTTTTTGTCTGCGCATTTTCTGCTCCGCAGCAGTTCCTATTGCCTGTCTTTACCAGTCTAACAAATCTTTCAGGGAAAGGCAACGAAATGTTGCTATCCCGTTTCGTCTGCTGTCTCCAAACGTGTTACTGTTCACGCGTTGCGCAAACAGCAACGGATTTTGCCGATGCTTCGCATTCCAAATCGGCAAAATCTGCTGCCACCACGATATCATACGGCATTTTCAGTTCAGAAAATGCCTACCCGTGTACAGTAACCCAAACGTTACTGTTCATACCTTGTGCAAACAATAACCTCCAAACGATTCAGGGTTGACATTTTGCCCCCGGCGGTTACTATAGTAATACAGATGTTTTTACAGGCATGATTTCTATATCCAACCGGAGGTATTTCTATATGAAAAAGATCGTTCTGACCGGCGGCGGTACTGCCGGACATGTTACACCGAACCTGGCTCTGCTTCCATCCCTGCAGGAGCGCGGTTACGAAATCCACTACATCGGTTCCTACAACGGCATCGAGAAAAAACTGATCGAGGGCGCCGGCATCCCTTACGACGGCATCTCATCCGGCAAGCTGCGCCGTTACTTCGACCTCAAGAACTTTTCCGATCCGTTCCGCGTCATCAAAGGCTACGCGGAGGCACGCGCGCTTCTGAAAAAATACCGCCCGGATGTCGTGTTCTCCAAAGGTGGCTTTGTGGCTGTGCCGGTTGTCCTGGCAGCCAAGCATTTCAAGATTCCGACCATCATCCACGAATCCGACATGACCCCTGGACTGGCAAATAAGATCTGCATTCCGTCCGCAGCCAAAGTATGCTGCAACTTCCCGGAAACCCTGCAGTATCTGCCGCAGGACAAAGCCGTCCTCACCGGTTCCCCTATTCGCCGCGAACTGCTGCAGGGTGACCGCCTGACCGGCCTGAACTTCACTGGTCTTTCCGCCGCAAAACCGATCATCATGGTTATTGGCGGAAGCCTTGGCGCAGTTGCCATCAACAATGCCGTCCGTGAACTGCTGCCGAAACTGCTGGAGAAATATCAGGTAATACATATCTGCGGCAAGGGCCATCTGGACGAAAGCCTCATCGGCCGCCCGGGATATGTACAGTATGAATATGTAGACGCACCGCTGCGCCACCTGTTTGCCGCTGCCGACATCATTCTGTCCCGCGCAGGCGCAAACTCCATCTGCGAGATCCTGGCTCTGAGAAAGCCAAACATCCTGATCCCGCTCTCCGCCGCAGCAAGCCGCGGCGACCAGATCTTAAACGCGCGCTCCTTTGCAAAGCAGGGCTTCTCCACTCTTCTGGAAGAAGAAAACGTCACCAGCGAAACCCTGTACGAAGCAATCGAAAACACCTACGAGAACCGCAGAAAGTTCGTGGATGCCATGGAAAAGAGCGAATTGTCCGATGCCGTGAATATCGTGATGGGACTGATTGCTTCCTACGCGGAGAAAGAAGACGCAGATAAATAACGGCTCACAGCTAACTTGTATCCATTAATCGGAATGCAAAAGGGCACTGTACGAAATCATCCATCCGTACAGCGCCCTTTCTTTTTGCTTTTCTATCTGCTTTCTTTTTGCTTTCGGACTCTTACCCCGAATTCATTTCTGTGGCTGCTTTACAGGCCTGCCTTTAACGCCTCTGCAGTCTGTGCCAGCTCTTCCTGCTCTGCTTTTCCTGGCTCCCAGGTTACCATAGCCGGACCGCCCTCATAGCGCGGAATTACATGAACATGAAGATGGAACACGGTCTGGCCTGCGCTGGTTCCGTTGTTCTGAACTACATTAAACCCACTTGCACCAAGCTGGCTCTTCATGGACTTGCCGAGCTTTGCAGCTAACGGCAGGATTTTTGCCATCGCTGCCTCATCTGCCTCGCAGATATCTTTATAATGGTTCTTTGGCAGGATCAGGGTATGGCCTTTCGATGCCGGACCTAAATCCAGGATTGCGCGAAAATCATCATCTTCATATACCGTTGCAGACGGAATCTCGCCGTTTGCGATTTTGCAGAAAATACAGTTGTCGTCTCTCATTGTCGTTTCCTCCATTTTATTCCTCGCGTGCTTGTTCAAAAACACTTCGTGTTTTTTCACTGTCGGGCTTTCGCCCTATCGAAATCTCCCATCCCGCACTGGCCCGTGCAAGCACGGTCATTGCGCTCTGCTCGTTTTCGGCACTGCTCATTGCTTATCGCACATTATACATCCCAAACATCCGCTCTGCAAGTGCGCTTTGGTCTGCGGTACAAAATCGCGGCAAGGATCAAGCCGATCACCAGGCCTGCCACATGGGCGGTGTTGTCTACGCCAGTGCTGGTAAAACCTAGATATAACGAAAATGCCGCCATGGTGATCAGCTGCCGGCTGCTTAAATCTTCCAGTCGTCCTTTATTCACTGCCACCACGTAAATCAGGCCGCCCACTACGCCAAAGATCGCTCCGGATGCCCCGGCACCAACTGCCCAGTCTTCCGCAGATATCTCGAAAAGCAGAGAAACCGCATTCGCGCCAACGCCACACAACAGATAAAAGAGCAGATATTTGATCTTCCCCAGCGCCCGCTCCAGATTATCCCCAAGCACAAACAAAACCAGCATGTTATTCACAATATGGTCGATTCCAAAGTGCATAAACATCGATGTGAACAGACGGTAATACTCATGATCTTCCAGAACAAACGGCCCATACATGGCCCCGTGCTCCAGCATAAAATACGCATCTTCCGTGGAACCTGCCAGTTCCAGATACACAAAATACAGGATATTGATCACAATCAGGGTGCCATTGATCCAGGCGCGGAGCCTGCGTTTCTGCACCATATAATAAGGATTCTGATACTGGTTCATGTAAACTTAACTCCATTCTCCGGTTAGGATCATTGTTACAGACATTTACCTAATATCTTACCTTATCTGCCTGCAAAAATCCATGTACAAAATCCTTTTCGTGTCCAACTATCCTGTATTATTTTTTCCGTTTATATTACTTTATCCAGCCACTTTTTCACAACATCTTCGCTGATTTTCACGGCCTCGGCAATTTTATCCACTGATAACCCCATTCCAGCAAGCGAAATCGCGGTTTCTTTAGCTTTCACAAGCCAGGATTCTATCTTTTCCCTCGCTTTATCTGCCCCTACTCAAACCGGTACCGTCCCCCTGCAATATTAATTTCTGTTCCTTCCCATATCTCTACGGTCTCGTTATTTTCCAGCATGCGGCCGTTGATCAGGGTTCCGTTGGTGGAATTCAGATCCTGCACATAGTAGCGTTCTTCTTTCCGGTCAATGCGCAGATGCAGACGGCTGACGGTCTCGCGGTTTAAAACATGATCCACGAGATTTTCCTGCTTTCCGATGATAAACGGATAATACGCTATGACAATGTCCGCTTCCCCTGCATCCAGTGCCGTAAGCTTTCGCGTCCCACTCTCTGCCGCTCCCATTCCGGCATTCAGAAGTACGGTTCCGCTGCTCTTCTGCGGCAATGGAGTTTCCGGTTCAAGTGCTGCAGAGAGAACCGCATTCCCAGACATTCCACTGCGTTCTTCCCGGCAATAGGATGGAATTCCGTAATCCTGCCGGGCATCGCCTGCGTACATCATATCCCACGGCATCTGCATTTCCCGTTCCTGTTCCCGCTGCTTTTCTTCTTTGCGTTCTTTCCTGCGCTGCTTCCATCTGCCAAACAGCCCGGAAGATTCCTTTACCGTATCCGTCTGAATTTGTCTGGCACGCACCATACCCGGTTTCCATTCTGTTTCTGCGCGCCCTGTATTTATGTCCCGGCCAGCTGCAGACCACGGTTCTGATTCATTTCTATCTTCACGCTCTCCAGCATTTCTCCATTCCGAATATCCCTGCTGTATCCCGAAATTCTGCATTTGCTCCGCATCTGTTTCACGTTCCACGCTGTTCACATCAATTTTCTGTTCCGCCAGCCGCAGGATATCTCCCATCCCATAGTTTTCTTTTCTTGTCTCCTGATACAGTCCATAAGCCAGCACAACCGTCTCTTTGTCCTTATGATCCACTTTCCCCAGCAGATATTCCAACAGACGGCTGTAGTCTTCCGGGAAGTCACGCTCCAGGCCAGGAATCAGGCAGAGCCACACTTTCAGACTCTCCGGTTCCACATATAAATACTCCGGAGTCAGCAGCACGCTGTTTTCATTCAGCAAATACGGTTCCATGTGGTCAAGCGCATGCGCGATCCCGAATACCAGCGCCCGGATTTGCCCGGCCCGGACAGCCTGCCCCTCCAGCAGCCGAAACAACGGCTGTTTTGATGTAATCTCATAAAAGAAGCGGGTCTCCATATCTTTTTTCCGAACCTGAAAATGAAGCAGCCCGTCAATCTGATTTTGTTCCAGCATTTTCTGTTCAAACGGAATCTCCTCCTGCTCTTCTGCTTCCACAATCAGATAATTTCGCTTCATTTCTCTCTGATAACTGATATTCATCCCGTTATGTCCTCCGCCAAACTCCACATTCTCAACATTTTTTCCGGCCGGAATACCGGTGCCGTAATTTCCAGGCTCCAGCCATTGCCTTCTGCCTGACGGCTGATTTTGCTTTCTTCTGCATGCTCAATCAGATGCCGCTCCCGCTCCACTGTCTCATGCAGCGCAAACATGCCTGCTGCCCTGGCATTCCAGCTCATCGCCTGCCCGATCAGCACCATGATCGTAAACAGTACCACCGCCATAACGCCCGCCGCCTCAACGGTAATGCTGGCCCGCAGCGTTTTTTCTGTTACCGTACATGGGCAGGCATTTTCTGAACTGAAAATACCGTATGATGCAGTGGCAGCGGCAGATTTTCCGCAGGGCAGATATCCGGGCGCCCTCATACGCGAAACCTGTGCAGGAGCACCATCATCTGCCAGATATGTTTCAGGCGTACTACTGCAATCCATAAACCCGGTATCGCGGCAAACGGCAAAAACGGCCACTGTGTTTTCCCACGCGCCCAGTCTGTTGAACTTCCCCGGACACGCCCGGTGATATAGTATCCCAATCCGGAAAGCCCGCATAAAAACACTGCTCCGAAAAGAAGAAACAGTGTGTCCCATACTCCCAGATACCAGCCGCATATCAGAAAAAACCAGCCGTCACCCTCGCCGATTTCCATTCCAATCTTAGAAAAGCAAAGCAGTGCCAGCCCCGGCATCATTCCCAAAAGGAACGGCGAGCCAAATCCCCATAACTCTGCTGCCAGTCTCTGGTTCTGACCCGAAGACATCACCCCGGCTGTCACTTCCAGGCCCCAGATAAGCCATATTCCAAGCGCAGCTGCACCAGCTATCCGAAAAAGCCTTACCGTCACCTGCTTTATTTTATAATCCTGCCAGGATGCTGCCAGCAGAAAAATCACAAATACGCTCAGGCGTATTGCCTCAATTACAAGTCCCCGGAATGCCATGCCCTGTTATTCCCCCGTTCTTTCCCCTGGTACGCGTTCCCCAGGCAGCTTCCGCTCATCCGCCGCCGCAATACGAACACTCCCCCAGATGCTTTACTTCTTTTAATTTCACAGCCCGCACATACGCTGTGATCGCCTTGCAGTCCTGCCTGCTGTGATACTTGCTTCCGCTCGGCATGATATAAACCGTGCTGCCTTTTCCTGCCCCTTTCGCGCACGAAGAGCACGGATAATACTTGCCTCCGTTTGTATTGCGCTTATCCGCAACACTCTCCCAGGATAACGCCGTCAGCTGATTGGAAAGATAATGGCATTTCCGGTCCGGATGATACCGCGTACTGTTCTTTCCCACATAAACGATTTGATCATCGCCACTGTTTTCGGAACCTTTCTCCCCATATTTTCCTTCCAGTCCGGTCCAGCATCTGCGCCTGCAGCGCACTGTGCGGTGTAAAGAAGAAAGAGAAAGCACCGGAAACGGCATGGATATTTCATATTCCATTACCAGATCCAGGATTTCTCCCTCTTTCCGCACAGAAGATTTTAACATGCTGATATGAGAAACATTTGCCGTATCACAGTAAGACATTACCTTAGCCTTCGCGTAAAGCGGGGCTGCAGCTTTTTCCGCATAATGGCTGAACTTCCGGGCGGTCTCTCCTGCTCCCGCAACAATCTCCACTTTCCCGCTTTCCAGACTGTCTAACAAGTAGGCAAACTGGCTGAGCTCTTCGCCCGCCGCCTCCAGTCCTGCCTGCATTTTCCGTTCTGTAACCATGATCCTTGCAGGAAGCATCAGGCAGACTGACGCAAAAACCAGAATCGACAGCGTAAACGCCGCCTCCAAAGTCAGCGAGGCACTCAGCCGTTTTTTCCGGCTTTCTGTTTTCTGGTTCCGGGAGATGAAAGGGAATGCCCTGCTGACCGGAAACGGGTATTCTTTCCCCGGAACAGTACTTGTTTTTCTTCTATAAAAGGGGCTTCGTACTTGGAGAGGTACATTTGTTTTGTTTTTTTGTCCTGTCCGGCTTCTGATGCCGCATTCCCGCCAGCAAAGCATTCCTTTTCACCTCCCTCCTGCAATTTTTCATTTCACACAAACCGTGTTTTTGTTCCTTTAATACCGGCGCTCCGCTTTTACCGTCATCGTCATCTGGTTGTCCCGGCTTCCGGTCAGGTTTTCCACAAAGGCAGGGGAGAAAAACAGATGTTTTCCACAGACCTCCCCCGACATATGCACTTGATACACTGCGTTGCGCATGCGGAATCCGCTTCCGCCCTGCGCCAGATTCAGCTCAATCACATCCATGATCCGGTAATCCTGCCGGACCGCCGGCGTCGCAAACAGCAGAATCTTGAGCCAGGAAAGATACGAAAATCCCCGGTCTTTCTCCCCATCCTCCAGTTCTTTGTTTTTTCCCAGACTGATAAGCTTTTCCAGGCTGAGGTTCCAGTCTTCTTCCTTCTTTAAAAGCACGACCTTCTTTCCTGCCAGCAACGCTCTCACATCCATCAGCGCCTCCCCAAGCGCCCATACCGACATGACAAAGAACGTTGTCACCAGAACCAGCGGTGTTATGGATGCCACTCCCGTAATCGCGGACGCCAGTTTTGTCGCCTGTTCCCGCTTGTTCTGATTGGACAGGATGTGGATCAGATTCAGGCCGGAACGCACAGCCAGCAGACGGTGGATTACGCCCATTAAATTTTCCCGGTCACTCGCCTTTCCGCAGATCAGATACTCCACCTCATAATCCAGCACATGCTCCCTGGCACCGTCCGTTTCCGAAGCTGTATTTCCCGCAGAACTCTTCTCTGTTTTCTGGCTGCTTTTTGTGCTCTGAACCTGGATTGCGCCTGTACTCTTGCTCTGTGCCTGTGCAGCTCCGTTTTCCTGTCCTGAAGCTTTTTCCTTCGTACTCCCCTCAGAGCAGAACTGTGTAAAAAATTTCCCACAATATTCATTGATCAGAATGTGGCCGGCCATCCCGCCGCTGCATTCCTGCTCATCGTAGCTTTCCGCCACAGACGGCAGTGACGAAATCTCCGCCGTTTTCTCTGAGACAATGCGTTCTTTTGGAACAAGCAGGCTCAGCATTCCCTCCTGGTAAAGCTGTTCCACCTGTTTTAGCAGTCCTTCTGTTTCTTTATCCTTAATCCCGTGCTCAAACGACAAAGACGGACTTTCAATGTTGCGGAGACCGTTTTTTACCGGACGCCACAGGCTCTCATAATCCGGTTCCCCGCCGCCATCCTCATCGTCATCATCCTCCCAGTCTTCGATCTCCTGTTCTATCTCGTAGGACTCTTCGATCAGTTCTTCCAGGCGTTCGATCTGCGCCGCGGACAGTGGATCCAGATTTCGGATCTCCTGCCTGCGCTTTCCATCTTCCGCAATATAGGATTCATACTCTTTGATTTCGTCATCCAGCTTCTTCGCTGTTTCTTCCTGAAGCTGATCCTCGCGTGCCTCCTGCTCCTTCCGGTCCTCCGCCAGTTTCTCCGCAAGGCGATCGGCTTCCTTTTCATATTTCGCGACCAGTCCCGGCATTTTCTTCAGTTCCCGGATCATCTGCTTTGCAGCGCGGCGGAACTCATCTCCATCATAAGAGGATAGCGCTTCCAGTCCTTCCTCACGGCTTTTTCTCTGACTCTCCAGATTTTCGCTGATCGACTCCAGATGCCGTTCCAGCTTCCACATATCCTTCGTACGGCTCCGGTAAGTCTGCGCCATTTCCGTTACTGCCTCAGCCTCCCGGTTCTGCTCCCAGAGTTCCTCTACCTCATCTCCTTTAAAATCCAGATTCCAGATGCCATACTTCATGTAATCCAGGATTTCTTTTTCCAGATACATTCCATGGCCATCCGTAACCCGCACAACCTCCTCCGCCTGCGCCTGCTCCAACACCATGGGATACCAGTTATCGGTTTCGAGATAAGGAGTCAGAAATCCGGAAAAATCCGCCTCGATTTCTTCATTTGTCTCATATTCCGCAAACAGCAGGCGGTACTGCTCCCAAAGCTCTCTGTGATACTGGCTGAATACGGAATCCATGGAGGAAGAAGCTGCCATCTGCAGATACCACCTCGCGCCGGCCGTGCGTGCCGACTCAAGCAGCACGCACAGAAACGCAAGCAGGATCATAAGAATCATACTGACAAATACCGTGATCTGGCCGCCCAGTTCCCGCCGCTTTGTCATACCCTAATACACTTCTTTGGACTGTTTGTCGATTTCCTTGAAAATGTTCTCCAGCAGTTTCCGGATCTGTGTTTTAAAGATAATGACAAGGCCAATCAGAACCACGAGAATGAGTACGACCTCGATCACGCCAACCCCTTCTTCCTGCTTCCAGAACGCATTCCACTCCTGTGCCAGTCCGTTTTCTTTCCAGTTTTTCATCATTTCCATACGCTCTCCTCCACGATTCTCTGCCATCCTGTTCCGGCATTTTTTACTCAAACATCTCCACACCTGTATTTTCGTATTTTATCTGCCTGTCATCCCATCGTCATCATGGCCGGAACCATAATAAAAATCATGACAATCAGCAAAAGCAGAAACAACGGTGCCAGAAGCTTTGTTCCTGCTTCCTCGCCCATTCTCCGGGCAAGGTTCTTTCTCATCTCAAACGCATCGGTTACCTCAATGCGCAGAAGCTCACGCAGATTTTTGGTTCCTGTTTTCCTGTTCTGTTCCAAAATACTGCTCAGCTTTAAATAAGGCTGCAGACGGCATCTTCTGCCAAATTCCCGAAAAGCGGTTCCTTCCGGTGTTCCGTTTTCCATCTGGTAATACGTCACACGCATTTCCTCATACGCGGGCCGTTCCTTCTTTCCCTGCACCGCCTCGTAATCACGCACCATACGTCCCCATGCATTGCGCACCGTCATGCCAGCGCCGACAAGCACCTGCAGTTTCGACACCAACTCCGCATAATCCAAAAGCAGTTTCTGCTCCCGTTTCTTCTCCTGTTCCTTCCGTTCTGAATCCTCGCGCAGAAATAAAAGCGCTGCTGTCAGGATTCCAAGCAGCGGAATGACCCCGTAATTTTGTTTTTCTGCCGCCCGGTAAGACAGTTTTTTCCCCTCGTACTCCGCAGGAAGCTCCAGATAAGCGCCGTTTTTCTGCTGCTCATCCATTCTGGCAAGTTCTTCGGAAAACGAACGCAGCATCTGTTCTTCCCCGGTGCGCGCTTTCGGAACCAGGGTTACCGGAATCTCAAATTCGGCCTGGAAATCCCCGGTCTGCAGCTCAGCCTCCAAAATGACTTCCTGTTTTCTCAGCACCTCCGTCTCAATGGTTCCGGTAGAAGATAAGAACTCCGGTTCCGAAGAATGCCAGCGTACCCGCACACCACGGTCCCGAAGATACGATGGAAGCACCAGATTCTCTGTTACCATATCCAGGCTCTCGTTTTCTCCCAGAATCTCTTCCCCCAGCGATTCCATCGCTTCGAAAAAAACAGCGTCTGCCTCTTCTTTTGTATACACACGCGGACTCACAAGCACTGTCACAACCTGCTCTTCCCCGCCAAGGCCGCTTACGATCAGCTGCTGTTCTTTCTGTGTTCCGCCGTAACCATCACGTTCCACCTGGCCGGCTGCCAGATGTGGGTCGGCATCCGGCTGAAACCAGGTCAGATATCCCCATAGCGCCAGGCTCACCGCCACACAGGCTGCTGCCAGAAACTGACTCTTCTTTTTCGGATCCATTCCTGCATGCGGAAGCTTTCTTCTTCTGGGACTACTGACCGGCTTTTCCGCTTCTTTTGCCCGAACCTTCCGGTTTCTTCCCGTCTCCATACTCACACCTCAATATCCAAGATCCGCTCCGACAGCCAGAACGCCAGCAGATACAACGCCAGGCACATTGTCATCAGCCCTCGTCCCATTCCAGTGCAGTACATCTGGTCGAAAAATCCCGGTGAAGTCCCTTCCACATAAAAAATAATGAAAAACGGGATCATATTCATGATCTTCTGCTCAAACTGCCGCGAAGTCGTTAAGGTTATGATTTCTTCTTTTACCTGCATCTTGTCGCGAATGACTTCTGCTGTATGCCGCATGATGCTTCCGAGATCACCTCCTGTTCGCTTTCCGATTCCCAGAACCTCTGCCAGGTTTTGTACATCTTCCAGCCCGCTGCGTGCCGCAAATTCCAGAAGCACCTGCTCAATGTTCCGGTTTGTGCGGGTCTGCTGCACCATTCCGGAAAACTCCTGAACGATCAGTCCCTGTTCCCCGTAAAGAAGCCGCAGTTCTTCCAGGCTCACCGCCATAGCATTTTCCATGGAATATCCAGCGCTTAAAGACGCCGCCAGAATCACCATGGCCTCTTTAAACTGCTGTGCCAGCATACGCTTGCGCTGTTTTAACCGCTGGCCGCGCTCTCTCCACAGCAAAAGGGCACAGCAGACCGGAAGCATCACCAGAAACGCAAACATGCTGCGGTAAAAAACGTAGGCAAACAGCGCACTCACTGCCACGCCTTTTCCAAGTGCCTGCAGCGTTTCCTGCAAGGAAAGCCGGTATTCATCATAGCGGACAGGCTGTTTCGAGGACGTAACCGGCTGCCCGGAGCTTTTCCTGGTTTTTGAGCGTTCCGACCGCCGTAAGACTGCCCCGGACGGTCCGGTCCGCGCCGCCCGGTCCCCTGCTTTCATTGGCCCCCCTCCTTTCCTCAAACCGGTACAGTGGATTCAACTGGATCTCGCCTCCCGCGTATCCGGTCACTTCGGTAATCTCCAGCACCCGGCGGCTCCGGTCCCTCAGCCTTCCAAGATGCACCAGAATGTCAATTGCCGAGGCGATCTGCCCCCGTACCGCTGCCAGCGGAATATCTGCTGCCATAAGTGCCATAGCTTCCAGGCGTGAGAGCATGTCACGGGCACTGTTGCCATGTCCGGTAGAAAGTCCGAAATGTCCCGTGTTCAGCGCCTGCAGCATATCAAGGCACTCCTTTCCGCGAACCTCACCGACAATCAGGTAATTCGGACGCATACGGAGTGAAGCACGGATCAGGTCACTGATCTCCACCGCGCCTTCCCCCTCCGCATTGGCGCCTCTTGTCTCCAGGCGTACCAGATTCGGGACCTGCCGGATCTGCAGTTCTGCAGAATCCTCAATCGTGATCACTCGCTCTGTCTCCGGAATAAAAGCAGACAACGCATTCAGAAAAGTTGTCTTTCCTGATCCGGTTCCTCCGCTGATGAAAATGTTGTAGCCGGACTTCACCAGTTTTTTCAGAAACGCGGCTGCCTCCTGCGTCAGGGAACCACATGCGATCAGTCTCTCTATCGTGATCGGTTCCGGGAATTTTCGGATCGTCACGACCGGACCATCCAGAGCGATCGGCGGCAGTACAATATGCACGCGGGAACCGTCCTCCACCAGCCTCGCATCGGCTATGGGGCGGCTGACATTTACCACGCGGTTGATCTTGCTGACAATCTGCTGGATCATGTCCTCCAGCTGCTCTACCTGCTCAAAACCGTGTTCCCACCGTTCCAGACGCCCGGCACGTTCTATAAAAATATGATCTTTTCCGTTTACCATGATCTCGGTGACTTCCGGATCATCCACCAGTTCCTGCAGGATGTCGAGGCGCCGGAAGCTGTCAAACAGCTTATTTTTCAGTTCAATGCGCTGTCCTAATGACAGGTACCGCCGCTCTGCCTCTGCATGGATTGCCTGATCGATACAGTCATAAAGTTCTTCGTCTCCGATCTGGTCAAATCCATTCAGTGTTTCCCGGACCTGCCCGCGGAGTTCTTCCAGCATTTTTTTCATGCTGTCTGTTTCCATCCCCGCATTCCCCCTTTCAGACTTTATGCATTCTGTCTTTTTATCTCAGTTCCCGCACAAAATCCCCAAGCTCGCTCCACAAAAGCTGTTCCAGATAATTTTCCCGTCCAGCCTGTATCGCCGGTTCCGGGAGCTTTAAAAAATGCAGTTTTTCCTGGATCTGACCGCGCCCGGAGTTTTTCAGATAGATTTTCCACTCCTCCAGCTTTGCCGCAGAAACCACATCTTCTTTTACCGGAACATAAACCACGTCACAAAGCTCCAGAACATCCTCCGCGCCTCCGCAGAACTGTCCGACATCCACGATCAGCTCTTCGTAAACGCCATCTGCGGCAATCCTGCGTGCCAGACCCCCAAATGCACTTTTTTCAACCCCTGTTTTATCTTCCGCATAGGTAACCGGCGGAATATAGTCCAGGCCGCCCCAGTTGTAAGTCACGCTCCCAAGCCGCACCGTGTTGTAATCCCGCTGCGTATAGTAGTAAAGCAGATCCGAGAGGCCACCCTCATGTACCGTTCCGGTCAGCGCTGACAGTCCGGAAAACTCTTCAAACGTCAGATACAGAACCTTCCGGTCTCTGGAAAGCACCAGGCCGAGCGTAAGCGCAAAACTGGTTTTCCCACAGCGTCCAACTGGAGAATATACCCCTGTGATCCGGCTCCGCCGTCCCTGAACACTCATAAATGGCAGTGCCTCCTGCGGCTGGTACCACGCCATTACCTCCCGCAGTACATGATCTGAAGCCTGATATTTATAGACCGCCGCTTCCCCATCCTTTGCCATGCCGCTCTCGCTCAGCCTTACTACCTGCCCTGCCGCGATTTTGGCAAGTTCTTCTTCCGGCACCGAATCACTGACCAGAAACAGATCGATCGTTTCCGTCTCAGAAAACGTTTTCAGCTTTTCCAGACTTGTAAATGCCACGACCTGAAACGGAACATTGTCCTTCTGGTTCGCAAACTCAGCAAACCGGTCAGCGTAGCGGACATCTACATCATAAACTGCCATAATTTTTTTCATCTCATCCCCCCTTTTTATTGAAAACCTGTACCGCCAGATAAAGCCACACGCCCGCTGCCAGACAGGCCGCAAACGGAATATGGTGATCCGCTCCGGCATCCTCCAGCGTGTCATACGGCGTTATCTTCCCTGTAACCATCACGGTTCGGATGTAATGGCACAGGTACAGTACGCGCGCCAGTCCGGTTCCAGAGCGCCAGAATTTCCACAGGCTCCAGACCGCTCCTGCAAGGAAACCAGCACCCACTGCATACAGGCCGTCCCTTACTCCCAGAAAACCGCCAATAACAGCCATAAGCTTTCCATCCCCCGCTCCCATGAACCGGAAAGCAAATAAAAACATGCCGAAAAGTAAAAACGGCAGTGCCCCCGGTAAAAACGGAAGTCCCACAACCGCCACGCCTGCAAGCGCCATCAGCAAAAGCCACTTGTTAAAAACCCTGCCATATTTTAAGTCGCTCCATGCGCAGAGAATGAGACCCATGCCCAGGATCAGATTTCCCATCCACTGTTCTACGAAATATCACCTTCTTTTGTTTTCATAATAAAATACCATCAGAAAAACTTGCCGAAACGGCAGATAACCAATGCCCGGAAGTCCGACACCGCGATTTCATACTTCGGACTTGCTGCGCTTCACACGCTGTGCACTGCAGCCCGGACTCTGCATCAGAACGATGCGTTGATCGTGCTCCCATCATACCCGACATTGCGTTTCCTGTCATCAAATCCCCCCGGCACTGATTGACAAATTTCGACGTTTGGGCTGCTGGCCACACATTGTGCAGACAGTAACCGCTCATCCCCTCTGTACAAAACCATCCCACAAATGGTATACTGAACGCATCAGAATTCAGAAGAAGGAGTATCCGTCATGAACGAATTATATGAAGCTATCGAAGCAAAGATCAAAGCATCCGGTTACCCGAGAGAAATCTCCGGTGAGGCCGTTTACAACGACATCTGCGACCAGATCGAGGGAAAAGAGAATGGAGAGTATGTTGTGCTTTCCAAATTTGAAGAAGATGTGGTATTTGAATATCATATCACCATCTCCGATGAAGAGTTTAACCTCGGCGTTCTCACCATGCGCACCCCGGAAGGTGTCTTCGAGACTGATTTTGACAAATAAGGATATGCCGCCTGTCCCAAAACAGGCGGCATTTTTTTGCCGTTGATTAGGACATTTTGACGAAAAATGTTGTTTTCATCCCCTCTGTTTTGGTTGACGTTACCAATCAATCGTGATAGAATGAACTTAGTTCAAATTTTTAAACCAAGGAGGTTTTTATGGCGGACTCCAAAGAACTACAGGAACTGTTTCACAGCTGTATGCCGCTGTTTATCGCCCTCGGAGATGAGGTCCGCTTAAACATTATCGAAGCATTGTGCATTGCCTCCCAGAACGGTCACGCAGAAGGGCTGAACGTCAACGAGATCACCCGGCAGACCAACCTGTCCCGACCGGCCATCTCCCATCATTTAAAGATCATGAAAAGCTGCGGGCTGGTGGAAGTCACCCAGTCTGGTACTTCCAACTACTACCGCCTCACCTTTCTGGACTGCACAAGACAGCTGATGAAACTTGGTTACCTGGTAGAAGATCTTTACAGCCAGGAACCCGCGGATGCGCCACCGGCGTCTTCCGAATATATAAAGATATAAAAAATCCGTATATTTTACCATTCATTCCAGATACTACATTCCAAAAGGAGTGTATGATCATGAAAAAAACAGGATTTTCTTTCACGCGAAACGACCTCCGGCAGGCCTCGGCGCGTGAAAACCTCAGACTGAAAGCAGAAATCCATCAGACACAGCACAAAATGGAATCCTTATTAAACCAGTTCGACCAGGTGACGGACCCGCCGCTGATCGACTGCTGTATTTACGAGCTGAATGCCGTCTGGCTCCGCTATCAGTTTCTGCTCCGGCGTTTCAAACTTCTGGAACGGCTGGAATTTTAATCAAACACTATCATCACAACAGGAGGACTTGAGTTTTATGGCATCATGGTATGAAAAAGCAGTATTTTATCATATTTACCCGCTGGGTATGCTGGGGGCGCCATTCGCAAATACCGAAGACGCCACAGCCGACCGCTTTCCGGAACTGGACAAATGGGTTTCCCATATGGAAACTCTTGGCTGCACCGCACTTTATATCGGACCGCTTTTTGAGTCCTCCTCCCATGGCTACGATACCAGAGATTACAAGCTTGTAGACCGCCGTCTCGGCACAAACGAAGGCTTCCGGCACTTTACAGAGCTTTGCCACAAAGCCGGCATCAAGGTTGTCGTAGACGGAGTGTTCAACCACACCGGCCGCGAGTTCTTCGCGTTCCAGGATATTCAGAAAAACCGGGAAGGCTCCCGCTACTGCGGCTGGTACAAAGGCGTAAACTTTGGCTGGAACAGCCCTTACAACGACGGCTTCGGTTATGAAGCATGGCAGGGACATTTTGAACTGCCCTGCTTAAACTTACAAAATCCGGAAGTCCGGCAGTATCTGTTCGATGTCATCCGCTTCTGGATCTCTGAATTCGATATCGACGGCATCCGCTTAGACTGCGCCAACGTCATGGATTTCGGCTTCATGCAGGAAATGCGCTCCCAGACCGCTTCCATGAAACCGGATTTCTGGCTCGTGGGCGAGGTCATCCACGGCGAATACGGCCGCTGGGTGAACGATGGCATGCTGCACTCCGTCACCAACTACGAATTACATAAGAGCCTGTATTCCGGGCTCAACGACCATAACTTCTTCGAGATTGCCCACAACGTGCGGAGACTGGAAGCCATCGGCACAAAACTCTACACCTTCCTGGACAATCACGACGAAAACCGCATCGCCAGCAAGTTAAACAAAAAAGCGCATCTGCCGCTGGCATGGACCCTGCTTTTCACCCTTCCGGGCATTCCTTCTATTTATTATGGAGGCGAATGGGGACTGGAAGGCACCCGCACCCGTGAGAGTGACGCGGCGCTCCGTCCCTGCATCACCATAGAAGAAGGAGAGAAAAAACACAGTGAGCTCACCGACCAAATTACCAAACTGGCCCGCATTCACACAGAGCAGCCGGAGTTTCACGGCGGACGCTATCAGGAACTGATGCTCACCAACCGGCAGTACGCTTTCGCAAGACACGCACAGGGCAGCATCTGCGTTACCGCTGCCAACAGCGATGACCAGGAAAGCCACATTTCCGTTCCGGTCCCGCTGCACGCTTCCCAGGCAGAAAATCTGATGGACGGTTCCATCATTCCAGTCGAGAACGGAAAAATAAACCTTACATTACCGGGCAACAGCAGTGTTGTCTTAAAGATCAGGGAGGATTGACCTTATGGCAGTCAGAGATAA
>CAKRRJ010000021.1 GCA_934394615.1 uncultured Lachnospiraceae bacterium | reverse complement strand
ATCCTGCCGCTTCCGATCCCGGATGCGCCGGAGCAGCATTTACAGGCTCAGATCAGCTTAAAGACTGTGGATAACATCACCACCGATGACATTACCCCGGCAAGCGCGGAGTTCTCCAGCATGCGTTCCAACATCCCGCTTATGAGCCAGTACTGCTACCACCGCTATGATCCGGAGTTCGCTGCCCGCGCAAAGGCAATGGGCAAGAGCATCATCATCGGCGGCGAGAACTACGGCCAGGGATCTTCCCGTGAGCACGCAGCCATCAACCCGATGTATCTGGGCGTGAAGATGGTCATTGCAAAGAGCATTGCCCGCATTCACAAAGGAAACCTGATCAATCATGGCATCATCCCGATGGTATTTGCGGACCCGGCCGATTACGACAAACTGGATCTCCTGGATGAGCTGGAAGTAGAAGGACTTCTTGACCAGATGAAGACCAGAGAAGTAGAAGTAAAAGATCTGACCAAAGGCATTTCTTTCAAGGCAAAACTGGAGCTTTCTGATAATGAGCTGGAAGTTATCCTTTCCGGCGGCCAGCTGCGCCACCTGCAGAAGCAGTTAAAAGAAATGGAAGCAGAGAACAAATAAAATAGAGTGCAAAATCGATAGAATGTGAGGAGGAGCGACATGAGAACATTTAAGACAGTATTTATGCGCGGCGGCACCAGCAAGGGCTGCATGTTTCACAAGGAAGACCTTCCGGAGAACCGGGAGGAGTGGGACAGCATTTTCCTTCAGGCCATGGGCGACCCGGATCCGAAGCAGATCGATGGACTGGGCGGAACCGTTTCTTCTAATAATAAGATCGTAATCGTGTGGAAGAGCGAGGAGCCGGGCATTGATGTGGAATATCTGGTTGGACAGGTTATCGTCGGCAAGAGCCAGGTGGACTATAAGTCTAACTGCGGCAACATGACGGCAGCCGTTGGTCCGTATGCAGTGGAAGAGGGCATGGTGACGATCACTGAGCCGGTTACCACGGTTCATATGTTAAACCGCAATACGGACAAATACATTGATGTGACCGTTCCGATCGATCCGGAGACAAAAACGTTTGCCCAGGAGGGTGACTGCGCGATCGCCGGTGTCGATGGAACCGCCGCAGAACTGAATGTCAAATTCCTGAATCCGGCCGGTGCCAAGACCGGAAAGCTCCTCCCGACCGGAACCTGTGTGGAGACACTGGAGATTCCGGGATTTGGACCGATCGAGGCTACCATTCTGGATGTTTCTAATCCGATGGTTCTTGTTAAGGCAGAAGATATCGGCATGACCGGAACTGAGCTTCCAGAGGAAGTAAACGGAAACAAAGAAGTTTCCGATCTTCTGGAGAAAATCCGCGGCGTTGCGTGCTGCAAGATGGGCTTTGCGAAGGACTTAAAAGATGCGACCGAGAACAGCCCGGCTGTGCCGAAGGTTGGCTTTGTGACTGTGCCGAAATCCTACACCGACATTGCAGGTCAGCAGGTGAGCGAGGACGATATGGATGTCTGCGCCCGTGTCATTTCCGTATTCAAGTGCCATAAGGCATGTCCGCTGACTTCCGCGAGCGCCATCAGCGTGGCAGCAGCCATGGAAGGTTCCGTGGTAGAAAAAGTACTCCGGAAAGCCGGAAAGAGTGGAAATGTGCGCATTGGCCATCCGAGCGGCATCATGACGATGGTTCCGGAGCTGAAAGAGGAAAACGGGGAGCTGCAGCTGCCGAGCGTGGGCGTTCAGAGAACCGCGCGCCGGATCATGGACGGAACCCTGTACATCCGAAAATAATCATGAAAACAACAAAAAGGAACAGCAGATACCTGCCGCAGGATGTCCGGACGTGGCATTTTGCGGCAGGTTTTGAATCGAACGAAAGCCGGATTTGAAAAAGTCCGGAGCAGGAGGAGAACATGGTAAAATTGACAGATCATGGTGTTGTGCTTGCGGCTGACGGCACCTTTGCTGCGGCGGAGACGAATGCGCAGCAGACAGAGGGCAAAGCAAAAACCATGGCGTATGGCATTTTAAAAGCCCACAACCACAGTGACAATATGGAACAGCTTCAGTTAAAGTTTGACGCGCTGGTATCTCCGGATAATAACTATGTAAACATTTTGCAGACGGCGCGCGCCAGCGGAATCAAAAAATTCCCGGTTCCGTATGTGCTTTCCAACTGCCACCATACGCTCTGCGCGGTGGGCGGCACCATCAACGAGGATGACCATGTATTCGGTCTTGGAAACGCGAAGAAATACGGCGGCATTTTCGTTCCTCCGTACCGGGCAGTGCTTCACCAGTACATGCGTGAAATGATGGCCGGCGGCGGAAAGATGATCCTTGGTTCCGACAGCCATTCCCGCTATGGCGCCCTTGGCACCATGGGAATCGGTGAGGGCGGCGGCGAAGTGGCAAAGCAGCTTTTAGGCCGTACCTACGATATCGCGTATCCGCCGGTTCTGGCGGTAAAAATGACCGGTTCTCCAAGACCGGGTGTTGGTCCACAGGATGTGGCACTTGCCCTGATCGCGGCAACCTTCCAGAATAATTTCAACAAGAATAAAGTCCTGGAGTTTGTCGGTGACGGCGTTTATAACCTGAGCATGGAATACCGCATGGGTATTGATGCTATGACCACAGAGAGCGCGGCGCTTTCCAGCGTGTGGTGTACCGACAAAAAGACCGAAGAATTTCTGGAAGAGCATGGCCGCGGGGACGCGTACCGTGAGATGGTGCCGGAGGCAGGCGCTTATTATGACGGACTGATCGAGATCGATCTTTCCAGTGTGGAGTGTATGATCGCGCTTCCGTTCCATCCGAGCAACGCCATGCCGATCCGTGAGTTCAAGGAGCGCATGCCGGAGGTCATCAAAGAGGTGGAAGAAGCCGGAAACAAGATCAAGGGAGCGCACGGCGAGCCGTTCTCCATTGCGTCCCATATGCGAAATGGCGAGTTCTATGCGGACCAGGCGCTTGTTAGCGGCTGCAGCGGCGGCCTGTTTGAGAACATCGTTGCCATGGCAGATATCTTAAAGGGTTACGGCATTCCGGGAAATGGCTTAAACCTTGGCATCAACCCGGCAAGCCTTCCGGTTATGGCAGATCTGATGCAGCAGGGCATTGCCGGGGAGCTGGCAGTGAGCGGCGCGACACTGCGCCCGTGTATCTGCGGCCCGTGCTTTGGCGTGACCGATGTTCCGGCAAACAATCAGGTCAGCATCCGGCACATGACGAGAAACTATCCGAACCGGGAGGGTTCCAAGCCGGGACAGGGACAGATGGCCTGCGCCTGCCTGATGGATGCCCGTTCCATCGCGGCAACGGTTCGAAACGGCGGAAAGCTGACAGCAGCAACCGAACTGGATGTGGAGTACCGCACCCTGCATCATCATTTTGACCCGAAGATCTATGAGAACCAGGTGTTCGATAATTATAACAAGGGCGATGACAGCGTGGAGCTGACCATGGGTCCGAACATTGCGGACTGGCCGCAGATGCATCCGCTCACAAAGCACTTGCTGTTAAAGACGGCAGGTTCCTACCATGGTTCTGTGACGACCGATGAGCTGGTTCCGTCCGGAGAGGCATCTTCGTTCCGTTCCAATCCGGAGAAGATCTCCGAATACACCATGATCAGCCGCGATCCGGAGTATGTAGGCCGCGCGAAGGCAGTGCGCGCACTGGAACAGAGCCGCAGAGCACAGTCTGGCGCAGTCCGGACCGGTGATGCGGAGTTTGATGGGTTACTTGAAAAACTCACCGCAGAGCTTCACTGCAGCGCGTCCGACATCATGCTCGGAAGCCTGATGGTCAGCGATAAGATCGGTGACGGTTCCTCCAGAGAACAGGCTGCAAGCTGCCAGAAGGTATTGGGCGGTTTCGCGAACCTCGCAAACGAGTACGCCACCAAGCGTTACCGTTCCAACCTCATCAACTGGGGCCTGCTGCCGCTTCGCACGCAGGAGGCACTGGAGATTCCGGTGGGAAGCTATCTGCTGATCCGGGATGTGCAGGATGTGGTGTCAGAGTGTAAAAATCCGGTGACCGTGCAGGTGCTGGATCCGGGAACAGGAAGTGTTCAGTTTGAGATTTCCTGTACGCTGGACGCACTGACGGAAGATGAGCGGAAGATTCTGCTGTCTGGATGTCTGATTAATTATTACAGAAATGAAAAATAGGAAATAAACAAAGCTGACAGGGCGGTCTCCTTTTGGGGGAGCCGCCCTGTTGCTGCGCTTGCGAAAGCCCCGGGAAGCGGATATAATAGTAGCAGAAAAAGGGAATGCAAAAGGATCCCGTACATTCAGGAGGAAGAGCATGGATTTTCGCGAAATGCTTTATATCACAACCGTAGCGGACTGCCGCAGCATCACGGCGGCCGCGCGCAAGCTTTATATATCCCAGCCGTCACTCAGCCACATCGTATCCAAGGTGGAGCAGGATGTGGGTGTGAAGCTGTTTGACCGCGGGACCTCACCGCTTACCATTACCTATGCGGGCGAAAAGTACGTGGAGACAGCCAGAAAGATCCTCTTAATGAGCGATAACTTACGAAAAGAGCTGATCGATGCGGGACTTGGTGAGAAAGGGCGCATTGTATTTGGCATGCCGACGGAGCGTGCCGGATACATGCTTCCGGCGATCATCCCGGACTTTAAAAAGCAGTATCCGGGCATTGAGCTTCAGGTGCGGGAGGCGAAATCCGATGAGCTTTTGCAGGCGATCCTGCGGGATGATATTAGCTTTTATGTGATTCCGCGCGGGCAGGGAGACCTTCCGGTTGGCCTGAAAGCAGAGCTGATTTACCGGGAGCGCCTTGTTCTGGTTGCAGCTCCGGATACGATTGGAGAAGATATGCTGATGGAACCGGAGCAGCCGGGAACTGATGTTTTGAAACTTTCCTGTGTGAATTTAAATAAGATGAAACATATTCCATTCATTATGTTAAAAAAGGGCCATGCCATCCGCCGGAAGACCGATCTGATTCTTCGGCAGTATGGCATAGACCCTACGATCATGATTGAATTGTCGAGCTGTATTTCCGCGGTCCAGCTCGCTGCAGCCGGACTCGGCGCGGCCATTGTTCCGCAGCGCGCCGTGGAGGTGCTTGGCGGCATGGAACATTTTTGCTGCTACGATTTTTCCGTGACGCCGGAATACTGGAACGTCAACGCAGTCTACAAAGAAGATATGTACTTAGGCCGCGCGGAACGGTACCTGATCGACCTTATGAAGCAGAAATTCAATTGACGGACTCCAGCTTCTGACAGTTTCGCCCGATTTTAGATTTTACCCGCGCAGTTCCATCAGGCGCTCCTGTACCGTTGCGATAAACACCAGTCCGGTGACAACGTGCGGATTTTTGATCGTTGTAACATTCTTCAGATCGGCAGTCATGATACCGTCTTCCACGGTCTTGACTGCCGTTTCTTTTAACTGGCGGCCGAAGGCTTCTAGTTCTTTGTTCTGATCCAGCTCACCGCGTTTTTCCAGCGCGCTTGCCCATGCCATGATGATGGCGAGCGGGTTGGTGGATGCCACGCCGCCTTCTAAGTAGCGGTAGTAATGGCGGCGCACGGTTCCATGGGCTGCCTCATACTCATAGTTTCCGTTTGGAGAAACTAGAACGGAGGTCATCATAGCCGCGGAACCGTAAGCGGTTGCTAACATATCACTCATGACATCGCCGTCGTAGTTCTGGCATGCCCAGACGTAACCACCCGGATTTTTCACGGCGCGGGAGACGGCGTCATCGATCAGGCAGTACTGGTAGGTGATGCCTGCTTTCTCAAACGCTTCCATAAACTCGCTCATGAATACCTCTTTGAAGATCTCGCGGAAGCTGCGGTCGTAGATCTTGGAGATGGTGTCCTTTGCGGAGAAGATGAGGTCCTGCTTTACATCCAGCGCGTAAGTCATGCAGCAGCGGGCAAAACTGCGGATAGAGTCATCGAGGTTATGAATGCCCTGCGCAATGCCAGGCGCGGTGAAGTTGTGGATGAGTTCCCTTGTCTCGGTTCCGTCTTCCGCAGTGAAGACCAGCTCACATTTTCCCGGCTTGTCGATCTTCATCTCGGAAGCACGGTAGAGGTCGCCGTACGCGTGGCGCGCCAGAGTGATCGGTTTGGTCCAGCTCTTGATATAAGGCTCAATGCCCTTGATGAGGATCGGAGCGCGGAAGACCGTACCATCCATAATAGAGCGGATGGTTGCGTTCGGGCTCTTCCACATTTTCTTTAACTGGTACTCCTGCATGCGCTCCAGGTTCGGGGTGATGGTCGCGCACTTTACAGCCACGCCGTATTTGTTGGCGGCATTAGCGGAGTCAATGGTGACCTGGTCGTCGGTGCGGTCACGGTTGCGGATGCTTAAGTCATAGTAATCGACTTTCAGATCCACAAACGGGACGACCAGCTTTTCGCGGGTCTCCTTCCATAAGATGGCAGCCATCTCGTCGCCATCCATCTCTACAAGCGGTGTCGTCATCTGGATTTTTTCCATAATTATTACCTCCTCATCATGGTCTGACTGCAGTGGGGAAATCAGATCGTTTTCAGAATTTATAAGATTTATTTTAGTTTACCACAACTATTTACATTTGGAAATCCCAAGTGATATAATGTGCAGAGCAAATACAAATAAATCCGAAAAGGAGAAGGTTACGATGGAGAAAATGAAGGATCTCGCATATTACAATGGAAGAATCACCCGGATCGACGATATGATGATTCCGGCCAACGACCGCGGCTTTTACTTTGGAGATGGCATCTATGAGGCAGGCATGGTGTTTGATTACAAGATCTTTGCGCTGCAGGATCATCTCGACCGCATGTTCAACAGCGCGGCAATGTTAAAGATTGAGCTTCCATATACAAAGGAAGAAGTCGGTGCTCTTTTAAATGAGCTGGTGCAGAAGGTGGAGAGCAGCTGCCAGTTCTTATACTGGCAGGTAACCAGAGGGACTTCCCCGCGCAACCATCTGTTTCCGGGAAAGGATGTGCAGAGCAACCTCTATGTATACAGTAAGCCGTGGAAGGGCGTGCAGATGTCCGATGAGTACCGCCTTATCAGCATCCCGGATACCCGCTTCTACCATTGCAACATCAAGACCTTAAACCTGATCCCGAACGTGATGGCGGCGCAGAAAGCTTCCGAGGCAGGATGCAACGAGACCGTGTTTGTGCGCGATGGCTATGTGACCGAGTGTTCCCACTCCAACATCTCCATGGTGAAGGACGGCGTATTCATTACTCATCCGCTCGACAACCTGATCCTTCCGGGAACCGAGCGGAAACACATCATTCGCTGGTGCAGTGAGCTTGGCATTCCGGTGGAGGAGCGTGCGTTTACTTTAGAGGAGCTTTACACGGCGGATGAGATTCTGGTGACCAGCACCAGCCACCCGAGCATGCGTGCGATGGAGCTGAACCAGAAATCCGTTGGCATGAAGAATCCGGAGCTGATCCAGAAACTGCGCGAGAAGTATCTGAGTGAGATTGGTAAATAAACAGGAGCAGTTGACGGAAGGCAGAACAGATATGGAAAAACAAAGAAAACGGATCCGGGACTTCGGCATTGTGCCGGGACGCCTGGAAACCGGAAAGAGAAATAAGATCACCGATGTGCCTGGTGTAAAGGTTGGGCACTGCACGGTGAAAACAGAGGAGAACCACACGGGCGTAACCGTCATTTTGCCGGGAACGGATAACGCGTTCGCGGACAAATATACGGCGGCAGCTTATGTGCACAACGGATTTGGCAAGAGCGCGGGCCTGGTGCAGGTCGAGGAGCTTGGAACGCTGGAAACGCCAATTGCGCTCACGAATACCCTGAACGTGGGAAAAGTATGGGACGCCATGGTTGATATGGTGGTGGAGCAGTGCAAAAAAGATGGTCTGGATCCCATGAGCATCAACCCGGTAGTCGGTGAGTGCAACGACAGCCGCATCAACCAGATTCAGAAGCGTGCGGTTGGCGCGGCAGAGGTGCGCCAGGCGTTCGCGAATGCCGTGGAGGAATTTGAGGAGGGCGATGTGGGTGCCGGGGCGGGAACAATCTGCTATGGCATGAAGGGCGGCATTGGTTCTGCCTCCCGCGTGATCCGCATCGGGGAAAAAGAATACACGATTGGTGTGCTTGTGCAGTCCAATTTTGGCGCGACTGAGGATTTTGTGTTAAATGGAGAAGCGGTGGGAGCAAAGATTCTGGAGTGGAAAGAAGAGAAAAATGATATGGCGGCCTCCGAGGAGGACAAGGGGTCTATTATGAGCATTCTTGCGACGGATCTTCCCCTCACAAGCCGCCAGCTGTACCGAATTCTGCGCAGAACAGGAGTCGGCATTGCCCGCACTGGCGGCTACACCGGACATGGCAGCGGGGAAGTTATGATCGGCTTTACCACGGCAAATCGGATTCCGTCCGGTACAGAGGAGGAACTGCTGCAGATTCAGGCCATCCCGGAGCACGTCATCAACCGGGCATTCCTTGCGGCAGCGGAGGCAGAGCAGGAGGCCATCTTAAATTCCATGACGGCAGCGGAGCGCACCCGTGGAAGAGCAGGGGAACTTTACTACAGTCTGGCGGGGTATCTGGAAGAACAGAAATCAGAATAAGGAAATCTGGCCAAAATCAGAATGGAGCCAGGTGTTCTAAAATGAAAAAGAATCCGGCTTGCCGGATTCTCGCGCCGAGGCGCGGTTGCTTCGGCAACCATCTACCATTGCGCCGAGTGCGCATCCCTGCGGAGCGCTTTTTGTATGATAGGACGCAATTTCCTATCATATAAAAAACAGCGAACTGCAGGAAGAAGAGGGAAGCTCTTCGCCTGCGGTCCGCTGTTTTTGCGTAAATACCAGAAAAATTTTAGTTTGCGGCTGCTTTCTTTGCGGCCTCAATGAGCCCGGTAAACACCGGGAGCATATCGTCGGATGCGACCAGCATGGCCTCCGGATGCCACTGGATTCCGAGCCCGTACGGATAATCGATCAGCTCAATGGCCTCGACGATGCCATCATCTGCGGTGGCAGCAAGTTTTAAGCCGTCACCGAGCTTTTTCACGCTCTGGTGGTGATAGCTGTTTGTCCAGACGCGCTCGCCGAACATCTCGTACAGGGTGGTGCCCGGACGGATGGTCACCTGATGGCTCACATCACCGCGGTCGTCCTTGATCATATGACGTGCGGTTCCCTCGCCGTGCAGGCTGTTGTCCTGATACAGAGTGCCGCCGCAGGCTACGTTTAAGACCTGGTGTCCGCGGCAGATGGCAACGAACGGCTTTCTTGCCTTAATGACACGGCGGATGAGGCCAATCTGGCTGCGGTCGAGCTTTAAGCTGGTGTCGCCCACGAGCGGATGTGCCATCTCGCCGTAGCAGCACGGGGTAATGTCTGCGCCGCCGCTGAAAATGAAGCCGTCGCACGCCTCGACCATGGCGTCTAACTGGTCCTCATTGGTGACGGAAGGAAGCAGGAGCGGAAGGCCGCCGCCCTTGGTCACGGCGTCGTTGTAGGTCCAGCCGTTTGTAGAGAGCGGTGCGCCGGATACCGGATTTTTCGTATTTATCGTAGTAATTCCAATCTTTGGTAACATCATAAAATACCTCTCTTTAACAGATTCAAACGGCTGTTAGTATAACATCAATGCCGGATGGATGCAAGACCTAGTTCGGTGATCTCGCAGCCGCTGCGGGTCCTGCCGACTCGGATCAGGCCTCCTTCTGTCAGCTCTTTTAAGAGCCCGCGGAGCTTGCCGTCGCTGATGGCGATGTCCCGGTCGTTGAGCGCGGTGAGAATGGTGCCGCGGCCAATGCGCGGCGTCTCGGCAATGAGGGCAAGCACCTGGTTTTTCAGCACGCTGCTCTCACTGACCGGCTGATTGACGCGGTTCCGGATATAGGATGGAAGCTGGGAGAGGATGAGCGGGTGCGCGGAGTACAGGGAGAAAAAGTAGCGGCTCAAATTAAACAGCTCCTGAATATTTCCCGGATACTCATAATTCATAAGGAAGTTCATCAGGCTTGGTGAGATGAGGTCGCCTAAGCGGATGTTCGGGTCGTGGAACAGCTCGCGGAAAAAGTGTTCCATGAGGACCGGGATATCCTCCTTGCGCTCGCGCAGCGGGACGGTGTCGATGGATGCGGCATTTAACAGGAAGAACAGTTCCTCGCGGAAGCGGCCGTCTAAAACATCCTGGTACAGATCGTGGCTTGTGGTCGCGAGGATGCGGACATCGAGGTCGGCTGCGGTATTCTGAAGAATGCCGATCAGGATATCCTGTGTGGCAGGAGAAAGCCGCTCCGCCCCATCAATCAGGAGTGTGCCTTTGTCGGCGAGTTTTACCTGCTCCGCAGCTTCCGGGCCGGTGTAGAGGGAATTAAAGATAATGAGGGGATTCTGCCTGCGGTTGGATGTTTTGTGGATGGCGGTCGCAATGATTTTTTTCTGCGTGCCGCTTTCCCCCTGGATCAGCACCGGAAAATCGTAGAGCGCAAGCCGGCGGGCATATTCCAGCATGTTGATGACGCGGCCCGACACCGAGAGGATGCTGTCGAAACCGCTGTTGAGCCGGTAGAAATCCTTGGACGGGTCACGGATATCCACCGGGCTGATGTCCGGCTCCGGCACGGAGACAACAGGCTGGCTGCCAAGCAGGTAAAGCGGTTTATGTCCCGGCAGCGACAGCTCCAGGACGCTCAGCTGGCGGCGCACGCCATTTCGGGCAATGAGCTGATAGTCCGCGCTCTGGCAGAAGTTGTGGGAGGCATACTGGGAAGGAAGCCAGGAAGAAAACAGCGTGTTCATGCAGCCGCTCTCCGGAATGTCCCAGTCCATGGCGAACGGGCGGTTCAGCATGCTGATCTTTCCCTCATCGTTCATGAGGCAGAGCCCAACGGGCAGATTGCTCATGACGGCCTGCAAAAGCTGCTGGGAAAATACATAGTTGGAATAGTGGGTTCCGGTTAGCTGGATGATCTGCAGGATGCGGTTCACATAGGTCTTTGTGATCTGGTTTGTGAGGCTGGAGGGCAGATGAAAGCAGGTGCACAGGTCATGCACGGTGGCAATGTCGATAATGCGGTTTCCGATATTGATGACATTTTTGACATGCCTTGGGACCAGCTGCGGCTCGCCGAGCGTGATGGCGTACTGGACTGTTTCATCGGTCTGGGTGCACCCCTGATAAAATGGAAGAAACCGGTACTGCGTGATGCCGGCGTCTTTTAACTGGGACAGAACATCAAGCGTAGCCTCTCTGGTATCGTTTACAAGATAGACGGAGGAACCCTGCGGAATGCGGATGATCTGGTCTAAGGAAGCCGGATTGAAGGTCCGGGTACAGGTGAGCTGTGTGATCTGGTCCGGAATGGCGACCGGAAACGCGTCGCGCGTGCGGCTGCTCGCAAACAGGATGCAGGAATAGGGAAGGATCTGTTCCTGGCTGTGGATCTGATACGGGTCCAGAATGTCGAAACGGATATATTCCCCGAGCAGAGAAGAGAGATACTCCTGGAATTCCTGGCGGATACCGGGGTGGAGGCACATGATGAGGACGGCCGGTTTTTGTGCCGGAGATGCAAATAAAGTAAAATCAGACATAGGCGGATTCCTTTCTGCTGGATAAGCGGTGACTTATTTAGGCATATTATAATACAAAAATGTATTTGAAACAACCAAAACTATTTATAAAACAAAGAAGTGCGAACATTTATCAAAAAATGAGAATTTCTATTTGACATTGTAATGCGATAAAGTGTAAAATAGGAACCATGCAAGGGCGCATACACATCGGGAAAGTATGTTCCGTGCTTTTTTTATATATGGGAACATAAAGAATGTGTAAAGACCCTTGAAAAGAAGAGGAGGATCAATTTATGAAGAAGACAAAAACAAAGCTTCTGGCTGTGCTTCTTACTGCAGCCATGGGCGCACTGACCGCATGCGGCGGTTCTGGTTCTTCTGAGACCACTACAGCAGCTTCCGGTGATACCCAGGCAGCCGCAGAGACTACCGCAGCCGTAGAACTGGCTCCGGGCGAGTCCGTATCCCAGGATACCGATATCACCGCAGCAATGCTGGTAGACTTCACTACCATGGACCCGATGGATACCAGCGATACCTTATCCGGTGGTATTCAGAGACTGATGATGGATGGCCTGTTCGGTTTCGATGACAACATGAAGATCATCCCGATGCTGGCAACCGACTACGAGGCTAATGATGACGCTACCGAGTTCACCATCCACTTAAGAGAGGGCATCCAGTTCTCCGATGGAACTCCGTGGAACGCAGAGGCAGCAAAGGCAAACTTTGACCGCTGGGGTGATAAAAACCTTGGCTTAAAGAGAACAACCTTACTCTGCAACGTTTTAAAAGAGACTGAGGTCGTTGATGATTACACCGTGAAGGTAACCCTGGAAAATCCATTCGGCGCATTTATCCCGACTCTGGCTCATCCGGCCTGTGTTGTTATGAGTCCGGCTGTTATTGCAAAGGGCAATGAGGAGTGCGCGAAGAACCCGGTTGGTACCGGCCAGTACACCTTCGTAGAGTGGGTAGCAGGTGAGCACGCAACCATCGCTTTAAACAAAGACTGGTGGGGCTATAACGCAGATATCTGCGGCGGCACCGCTTTAGTAGACCCGGATGCCGGTTTCAAGACCATTACCTTCAAGCCGGTATCTGAGAACGCAACCCGTGTCGCAATGCTGCAGTCCGGCGACGCTCAGTTCATCTGGCCGGTTCCGTCCGAGAGCATTGAGACTCTGCGCGGCGACAGCAATGTAGCAGTTGGCCAGGAAGAGGGTATCGTAGTCCGTTACCTGATGATGAACAACCAGAAAGCACCGTTTAACGATGTGAGAGTCCGTCAGGCCATCAACTACGCGATCAACAAGGATGCTTACTGTGCAGTTGTTAAGAACGGTGTGGCAACTCCGGCAACCTCCATCATCGGACCGAGTGTCCAGTACTACAAGGGCAATGATGTATATGCATACGATCTGGAGAAGGCAAAATCCTTACTGGCTGAGGCCGGTTACCCGGATGGCTTCAAGACCAGCATCATGTGTGCTTCTACCACTGCAAACTTAAAGCAGTGTGAGTTTTTACAGCAGCAGCTGGCTCAGGTCGGCATCGACGTTGAGATCAACGCTCTTGAGAGCGCGGTGGTAAACCAGAAGATCCAGGATGTGAATGTTCCTGGCTCTGAGGCAGAGGTTGATATGTATGTGATCGGCTGGTCCCCGTCTACCGGTGACGCGGACTGGGGTATCCGTCCGTTGATGGCAATCGAATCTGAGCCGCCGGCAAGCTACAATATCTGCTACTATGAGAACGAAGAGGTTGACCAGCTCTTAAAAGACGCAATATCTACCGCAGATGATTCCAAGAGAGCTGAGGCTTACGCAAAAGCCCAGGATATCATCTGGGAGGAAAGCCCGCTTGTATGTCTGGCAAACGACAACAACACCTGGGCCAGCTCCGCAAAGATGGTAGACGCAAAGGTATTCCCGGATAACTGCCTGAACTTAAGAAACGCTAAGCTGGCAAAGTAATCCATATTTAACTAAGAAACAGATCTGACAGAATGAAATACTGCAAAACAGGTGGTCTGGCGGAAATCTGATCCGCCGGACCATTTTTGCAGGAAAAAGAATCCGATTAACAGGGGGTACTCCCCAAAAAGAATGAAAGGTGTTGAGTGTATGTTAAGGTACATAGGTAAAAGAATCATTGGAGTGATACCTACCCTGATTATTGTGGTAACCTTCGTATTTTTCTTCGTACGGCTGATCCCGGGTGATCCGGCCCGTCTCGTGGCAGGTCCGCAGGCAACCCTCGAAGATGTTCAGGTGGTAAGAGAAGAACTGGGACTGGATAAGCCGATCCACGAACAGTATATTACATATGTAACCGGTCTGCTGAAGGGCGACCTCGGTACATCTCTCCGGACCAAGCGTCCGGTTGCGGTGGAGGTTTCCAACCGCTATGCTAATACGGCAAAACTGACCCTGCTGGCCCTCGCATGGAGCACCATCGTGGGTGTGCTTCTCGGCGTATGGTCCGGAAGACACAGAAGCCGCTGGCAGGATTACACAGGAATGACACTGGCGGTGTCCGGCATATCGCTGCCCTCGTTCTGGGTGGGCTTTATGCTGATCATGGTATTTTCTGTGAATCTGAAATGGTTCCCGACTACGGGCGCGGATTCACTGAAGAGTCTCGTATTACCTTCGATCGCACTGGGATCCAGTATCGCGGCCATCATTGCCCGTTTTACCAGATCCTCTATTATAGAAGTATTAAAAGATGATTATATCCGTACTGCCCGCGCAAAGGGCTTGAGAGAGCGCGTGGTGGTATGGAAGCATGCGTTCCGCAACGCGATGATCTCCGTGGTTACCGTAGTCGGTCTGCAGTTTGGTTTCCTGCTTGGCGGTTCCGTGGTAACGGAGTCTGTATTCGCGTTCCCTGGTCTGGGTTCTTTGCTGGTTGAGTCTGTAAACTATCGTGACTATCCGGCAATCCAGTCCCTGATCCTGATTTTTTCATTACATTTCGTTGTGATCAACCTGATTGTAGATGTGCTCTATGCCGTACTCAATCCGGAAATCCAGCTTGACTAAGAAAGGAGGAGTTTGAGATGGCAAAAGAGAAAAAAGTAAATCAGGCCGAAGAGACCCTGAACGAAAAAACGGACATCAGTACTCCGCTTTCTGAGTTTGTCCGCAAGTTTAAGAAACAGAAAACCGCCATTGTGGCTCTGGTTTTCATTCTGTTTTTAGTAGTACTTTCCTTTACCGCAAAATTCATTGCTCCTTATGGCATCAATGATTATGACTATAACGCGATCATGCAGGCTCCGACTGTGGCACACTGGTTCGGAACCGATGAGTTCGGAAGAGATCTGTTCTCCCGTATCATCTGCGGTACCGGTATTTCCTTAAGTGTCGGCCTGTTTTCCGTCAGCATCGCGGCCGTGATCGGTTCCTTCCTGGGACTGATCGGCGGTTACTACGGCGGTATCATTGATTCCATCATCATGCGTATCTGTGACGCGCTGTTTGCGTTCCCTGGCATCATTCTGGCTATCGCAATCGTAGCTATTTTAGGCAGCGGCATGACCAATGTTATCATTGCGGTAGCGGTGTTCAACATTCCGAAATTTGCCCGCCTCGTACGAGGCAACACGCTGGCTACCAAGAACAGCGTATTCGTACAGGCTGCAAAGAACATCGGCGCGGATGATAAGAGAATCCTGTTCTACCACATCCTGCCGAGCGCGATCCCGGACATCATCGTACAGTACAGTATGTCCATCGGATCTTCCATTCTGACTGCGTCTTCCTTAAGTTTCTTAGGCATGGGTGCCCAGCCGCCGACACCGGAGTGGGGCCTGCTTTTGAGCAACGGACGTACGTACATGATGAACAGCTGGCATATCACCCTGTTCCCGGGTCTTGCGATCTTCTTAACCGTACTCAGCTTTAACCTGCTGGGTGATGGCCTCAGAGATGCCCTGGATCCGAAACTGACTGATTAAGGAGGTGCAGGAATATGAGCGAAACGATTAAAGTAGAGACAACGAAAGATGTCTCCGGCAAAAATATTCTCGAAATCAAAAACATGCACACCTGGTTCCATATGGACAGCGGCGTCGTCAAGTCCGTGGATGGTGTTGACATTGAATTAAAAGAGGGTTCCACCCTCGGTATCGTAGGCGAGTCCGGAAGCGGAAAGAGCGTAACTGCCCTTTCTGTTATGGGCCTGTTAATGGGAACCACCGGTAAGATTGAGGAGGGCGAGATCCTCTTAGACGGCAAGGACATTGTACACATCGGCAATGAAGAACGCAGAAAACTGCGCGGCAGCAAGATCTCCATGATCTTCCAGGAGCCGATGACCAGCTTAAACCCGGTTATGAAGATCGGCGACCAGATCATGGAAGCCATCCTCATGCACCAGAAAGTCAGCAAGAAAGAGGCTGAGGAGAAAGCCATCGAGATGCTGCGCATGACCGGACTTCCGCGCGTGGAGAAGATGATGAAGGAGTATCCGTTCCAGCTTTCCGGCGGACAGCGCCAGCGTGTCATGATTGCCATGGCTCTGGTGTGCAATCCGGAGATCCTCATCGCCGATGAGCCGACTACAGCGCTGGATGTAACGATTCAGGCGCAGATCCTGGATCTGATGAACAAGTTAAAGAAAGAGATCGGAACTTCCATCCTCTTCATCACCCATGACCTCGGCGTGGTGGCAGAGGTGTGTGACCAGGTCGTTGTTATGTACTGCGGCCGCGTGGTCGAGAAAGGTTCTGTTTACGACATTTTCGACAAGCCATCCCATCCGTACACGGAAGGTCTGTTAAATTCCATTCCGAAGCTGGGAGAGCACGTGGAAGAACTCGAGTCCATTCCGGGCAACGTACCGAATCCGAAATACATGCCGAAGGGCTGTAAGTTCGCGCCGCGCTGCAAATACGCGTTTGACCGCTGCCGCGAGGAGGAGCCGGGATTTACCGATCTCGGAAACGGACACCAGAGCCGCTGTTGGCGCTGTGTGAAAGAAGGGGGTAAAGACTGATGGCAGACAATTTATTAGTTGTCCGGGGACTCAAGCAGTATTACCCGGTAAAAGGCGGTATGGGAAAAGAGCCGTCCTATGTAAAAGCAGTCGATAACGTCGACTTCGAGGTGAGACGAGGTGAAGTATTCGGAATCGTAGGTGAGTCCGGATGCGGAAAGTCCACTCTTGGAAAGAGTATCTGTAAGCTGATCGAGCCGACCGAAGGTTCCATTGTATTAGACGGAGAAGAAATTTCCAAATACACACCAAAGCAGATGCGCCCGGTCCGCAAGAAAGTCCAGATGGTGTTCCAGGATCCATACGCGTCCTTAAACCCGCGTATGTCTGTCCGTGATATCGTGGCAGAGCCGCTCATCATTCACGGTCTGACCAAGACCCGTGAGGAGACCGATCAAAAGGTGGTAGAGCTTCTGCGCCGTGTCGGCTTGGATGACTACCACGCAAACCGCTACCCGCATGAGTTTTCCGGCGGTCAGCGTCAGCGTGTCGGCATCGCGAGAGCCCTGGCGGTACAGCCGCAGCTCATCATTGCCGATGAGCCGGTTTCCGCGCTGGATGTTTCCATTCAGTCCCAGGTATTAAACCTGATGAATCAGTTAAAGCGCGACATGAATCTGACCTACATTTTCGTAGCGCATGACTTAAGCGTTGTCGAGCACATCAGCGACCGCGTGGGCGTTATGTACCTCGGAAACTTTGTGGAAGAGGGTGATAAGTACAGTCTGTACCAGAACCCGCTTCACCCGTACACCCAGGCCCTTCTTTCCGCGGTTCCGATTCCGGATCCGAAGGCAAAGAAGGAGCGGATCATTCTGGAGGGCAATATTCCTTCCGCACTGAATCCGCCGGCCGGATGTAAGTTCCATACCCGCTGTCCGAAGTGCATGGAGCGCTGTAAGACGGAGGCTCCGCAGAAGTATCAGGTAGGCGACGATCATTTCGTATACTGCCATCTGTACGACACCGAGGAAGCAAAGAAGAGCGCGAAGGCTGCTGAGAACGCAGTGACCCACCAGTAATACAAATGAGATAGCAATTGCATGGCAGAGGAGCCGGTTTCATGACGAAATGCCATGGACCGGCTCCTTTTTCGTCTTTTGAGAAAAAGACGCAATAAAAATTCATAAAAAGAGAGGCACGAACAATGAAACTGTTTATCAGTGCAGATATTGAAGGCTGTGCCGGAACAACCCTCAATTATGAAACCCATAAAGACGAACCGGCCTATCAGAAATACGCACAGCAGATGACCGACGAGGTCGTTGCAGTCTGCGAGGCAGCCCTGGCGGCGGGCGTGGACGAGATTGTAGTGAAGGATGGACACGGCGATGCCACCAACATCGATGTGATGGCCATGCCGGAGCATGTCATCCTGATCCGCGGAAAGAGCGGCCATCCGATCAACATGATGTACGGTCTGGATGAAACTTATGACGCAGTATTTTACGTTGGATACCATGCGCCGGCCGGTGATCCGGGAAGTCCTCTCAGTCATACGTCCACGGGTGCCAGCAACTTTATTGAGTTAAACGGAAAGCGCATGAGTGAGTTTATGCTGAACACCTACACCGCAGCGATGTACGGTGTTCCGGTGCTGTTTTTATCTGGAGATGAGCGCATCTGTGAGCTCTCGAAAGAACTGGTTCCGCAGATCACGACCGTATCTTCCAAGAAGGGCGTGGGCGGAAGCGCCTGGAATGTTTCCCCGAAAACCGTGATCGCGGACCTGAAGGCAGCCGTCACTGAGGTACTCTCCGGGGATGTACAGGCAAAACTGGAAGCATGCAAGATCGCGCTTCCGGAGCAGTTTACCTATGAGGTAAATTATAAAGATTTAAAGAAAGCTTACCAGATGTCCTTCTATCCGGGCATGGAAGCCGTGGACGCGCGCACGAACCGCCTCATCAGCGAAAACTGGATGGACATCGTGACTGCGCATTCATTTGTGGTATATTAAAGATTTTGCGAGAGGGCACAGAGTTTAGTGCCCTGCGGGAAAAGGGAGGAAGAAACAAGATGAAGGATTTAAAAATTGTAGAGGATTTAACAAATGCTTTTGGACCGAGCGGCTTTGAGGAAGAAGTCGTAAAGGCAGTGCAGAAGCATTGTGAGGGACTGAACTTAAGAAACGACGCAATGTATAACGTGTATGCGACCATGCCGGACGCAAAGGGCAATCGTCCGGTATTCATGCTGGACGCGCACACCGATGAGTGCGGATTTATGGTACAGAACGTGGAGGATAACGGTCTGTTAAGCATCATCACCCTGGGCGGCTTCCACATGACCAGCCTGCCGGCGCACAGCGTCATTGTCCGCAACAGCAAGGGCGAGAAGATCAAAGGCATCATCACTTCCAAGCCGGTTCATTTCTTAACCGCAGCCCAGAAAGCAGACAATTCCCTGACCATCGAGGAGTTAAAGGTGGATGTGGGAGCAAGCAGCAGACAGGAAGTAGAAGAAGACTACGGCATCCACATCGGTGATCCGATCATGCCGGATGTAACCTTCTCTTACGATGAGAAGCACGGCATCTGCTCCGGCAAGGCATTCGATAACCGCCTGGGCTGTGTCTGCATCATTGAGACCATGAAAGCACTTATGAACGAGACTGACAGCCTTGCAGTCGATGTAGTCGGCGCGTTTGCTTCCCAGGAGGAGGTTGGCATGCGCGGCGCAACCGTGACCGCACAGCAGGTAAAACCAGACCTGGCAATCGTATTTGAGGGTTCCCCGGCAGATGATTTCTACTACCGGACCGGCGTGGCTCAGGGCTGCTTAAAGAAGGGCGTTCAGATCCGCCATATGGATAACAGCTATGTGGCAAACGACGCATTCATGGCATACGCGCATGAGATCGCAGATAAGTACGGCATCAAGTGCCAGGATGCAGTGAGACGCGGCGGCAGCACCAACGCAGGAAAGATCCATCTGACCCACCAGGCAGTGCCGGTTCTGGTACTTGGCATCCCGTCCCGCTATGTACATACCCATTACAACTTCTGCGCGAAAGAAGACATCGAATCTACCATTAAAATGGCAGTCGAGGTAATTCGCGGCTTAAACGATGAGCGCATCCGCCACATCATGCGCCAGGATGTACTGTAATACATCAAACTGAATAAAAAGCCAGCTTTCAGGCCAGCTCTTCCTTTGCGATGCGGATGAAGAGCTGGTCTGCTTTTGAGAGAAAGCCTTCCTTCAGCGTGGTGATGCAGGTGTCCCAGTACGCATGGTATTTTTCGTCGATGCTTAAAAGAACCGGCGGGAAATCGGAAGGAGAGATGCTGGAGTATTCCTGCGGCACGAGCGCCAGGCCCATGCCTTTTGCGGCCAGGAGCTGGGTCGTCTCGAAATTTCGCAGAGTCATGGCAATGCGCGGGCGCGGGATTCCGGCGCGGCGCAGTACCTCATCGGTGATCTGGCGGATGCGCTGTGAGGCGTGGAGCATTAAAAATGGCTCTTTTGCGGCCAGCCGGATGTCCAGTACCGGGTATGGATAGCCTTCTTTTTTCTCGGCCAGGGCGACAAGCGGATGGTCCGGCGCGATGGCGAGCACGAACGGATCCCGCTTCATAATGTCGTAATGGAACTGCGGGTGCTGGGTCGGATCGGACGGCGCGTGCATGAGCGCAAAATCCAGCTCGCCGGAGAGCAGGAGCTGTTCGAGCGTCGTAGTGTTTTCTTCGCTGATATTCAGTTCAATTCCGGCGCAGAGGTCGGAAAAGCGCGGAAGAACTTTTGGCAGGACCAGAGTTCCAAGATGATTGGTGGTCCCGAAGTGGATGCGGCCGGTCTTTAAGTTGTTGATGTCGCTGATCTCCATCTCGAAATCCTGGTACAGTTTTAAGATCTGAACAGCCATGTGGTAGTAGCGCTCACCCGCAAAGGTAAGCGTGAGGCCGCCGGAGGTCCGGTTAAACAGCTCCGTCCCAACGGATTCCTCAATGCGCTGGATCGACTGGCTTAACGATGGCTGGGCGATAAAGAGCTTTTTGGCGGCTCTGGATATGTTCTTTTCATCGGCAACGGTTTTTACATACAACAGTTCTTTTGAAGTCATTGCATTCCTCTTTCCGGGGTGGTCCCTGCTGGTCATAATAACCTTTATTATAGTATAAAAGCGGGGAAATATAAAGTTCATGCCGCGAATCGGTTGACTTGCAAAACTGACTGATCTAGAATGGAACAGGTCTGGCGCTGAAAGAGGCTGCCAATTTTACAAATTAAGAGGGGTTTTACCATGGAACAAAAGAAAGATAAGACAAGTTTCTTCCGGGGAATGCGGGATGGTGTGCCGATCGGGCTCGGCTATTTTGCCGTGGCATTCACCCTTGGCATTACAGCGGGAAAGGCTGGCATGAATGCCATTCAGTCTTCCTTAATGTCTGCTCTGATGCTGGCTTCGGCGGGGGAATTCGCTGCCATCAGCATGATTGCGTCCGGGGCAGGCTTTATGGAGATGATCGTGACGACTGTCGTGATCAACATGCGTTATCTGCTCATGTCGAGTGCGCTCTCCCAGAAGGTGCAGCAGAACCGCCCGTTTCTGCACCGCATTTTTATGTCCTATGCCGTGACAGATGAGATTTTTGGCATTTCCATGGCGGTGGACGGAAAGCTGAATCCGTTTTATCAGTACGGCGCGGCCTGTGTGGCAGCTCCGGGCTGGGTGCTTGGCACCTTCCTTGGCGCGGTGGTCGGCATGATCCTTCCGGCGCAGGTTATGAGCGCCATGAGTGTCGCAATCTACGGCATGTTCCTTGCGGTTGTGATTCCGCCTGCAAGAAAAGATAAAGTCATTGCCGGCGTGGTTGTAATCTCCATGGCGGTGAGCCTGGTATTTCAGAGCGTGCCGGGACTCAAGAACATTTCATCCGGTTTTCAGATTATTCTGCTGACGGTGCTGATCTCCGCGGCAGCAGCCGTGTTATTCCCGGTAAAAGAAAAGGAGGAGGATCATCATGCAGCATAATATTTACGCGTCCATTCTGGTCATGTTTCTGACGATCTATGCCGTGCGCGCCCTGCCGCTCACATTGATCCGAAAAGAGATCAAAAACCAGTTTATTCAGTCTTTTTTGTACTATGTGCCGTATGTGAGTTTGTCGGTCATGACTTTCCCGTCTATCCTTTCCGCAACGGGAAACCGTGTTACAGGCATTGTGGGATTTGCGGCTGGCATGGTCCTTTCCTGGATTGACGGAAATCTGTTCCGCGTCTCGATCGGTGCCTGCGTGGCAGTCTACATTGCGGAAATGATCGTGCATTAAATTCTTTATGAAAGCGGGTACAAAAGGGCCGGAGAGCCCGCAAAACATTGGAAAACATTGACAAAAAAAGCAAACCGATTTATAATTCCCTCATCGTCGTCAGAAAATGGGACGATGGGGAGCAATCCATATTTGGAATCGAATGAGGAGGATAAGAACTATGGCAACAAGAAGAAACGCAGCAAAAGCAGCAGCAAAAGCAGCACCGAAGACCACAACTGTAAAGGCAGAGGCTAATACCGTTGCAGCAGAGGTTAAGGCAGAGGCTCCGGTAAAGGCAGTTGCTGAGGCACCTGCAGCAAAGCCAGTCGAGGCCACCAAGAAAGCACCAGCAAAGAAAGCTCCTGCAAAGAAGGCAGACCCGAAGGCTTGCGTAGTGATTGAGTTCGCTGGCAGACAGATCGCAGCAAAAGACGTTCTGGACAAGGCAGTGAAGGCATATGAGGCAGCACACAAGGGCGCAGAGATCAAAACCATTGAAGTTTATGTAAAACCGGAAGAAAATGTTGCTTACTATGTAGTAAACGGAGAAGGTTCTGATGATTATAAGGTAACCTTATAATTCAGGATTCTCAGTTGCATCTGTACACTTTGTAAAGAGTGGGGAGTGCCGCAAAATTCGGAATGGATTTGCGCCACTCCCATTTGTTTGTATATAAAATGTTGAGATAAAAAGGAGAAAGACGGATGGGACAGCAGGAAACCTGGAAACTTCCAGATGCATTTGTGGCAAAGATGAAAACGCTGCTGGGAAGCGAGAGTGAGGCTTTCCTTGCAAGCTATGAGAAGGAACGGGCACTGGGGCTTCGTGTGAACACGCAGAAGGTTTCCGCAGAGGCGTTTGCGGAGGAGAATGCGGAGCTGTTTTCCCTTCGTCCGATTCCGTGGTGCCAGGAGGGTTTTTACTATGAACAGGAGAGCCGTCCGGGACGCCATTCGTACCATGAGGCAGGAGTCTATTACATTCAGGAACCGAGTGCTATGGCGGTGGTGTCGCTGCTCGACCCGAAGCCAGGTGACCGGGTCCTGGATTTGTGCGCGGCTCCGGGCGGAAAGACCACGCATATTGCCTCCCGTCTTGCAGGGGAAGGGCTGTTAGTCAGCAACGAGATCCACCCGGCGCGCGCGAAGATCTTATCTCAGAACGTAGAGCGTATGGGAATTGGCAATGCGGTTGTCACGAATGAGGATTCGTTTGCCCTTGCAGATTTTTTTCCGGAGTTTTTTGACTGCATGGTGGTGGATGCTCCATGTTCCGGCGAGGGTATGTTCCGTAAGGATGAACAGGCGAGAAATGAGTGGAGTGAGGCAAATGTAAAGCTCTGCGCAGAGCGCCAGCAGGAAATCCTGGACAATGCAGCCATCATGTTAAAACCGGGCGGAAGGATGGTCTATTCTACCTGTACATTCGCGCCGGAGGAAGATGAAGACGGCATTGCCTGTTTCTTGGAGCGCCACCCGGAGTTCTCCATCGTAACGGGCTGTTCTCTTTCAGGAATCTCAGCAGGCCGGCCGGAGTGGAGCCATAACAGTAATCCAGACCTGGCACAGACTTTCCGCATCTGGCCGCATAAATCTGAGGGCGAGGGCCATTACCTGGCATTGCTCCAGAAGCAGGAAGATCCGGAAAATGGGAAAGAACGCAAGCGGAAAGTGCCAAAGTACTGGAATGACAAGGCGGGCCGATCCTACGTGGAAGAGTTTTTCAAAAAGTCTCTCACGTCATCCGGCCGTGCAGAGCTGGAGACAGGACTTGACCGCCTGATCTTATTCGGAGATCAGCTTTACATGCTTCCGGAGGGCATGCCGGCGCTGGACCGCTTAAAGGTACTGCGTCCAGGCCTGCATCTTGGCGCGTTCAAGACCAAACGGTTTGAGCCATCCCATGCGCTGGCGCATTTTTTAAAGCCGGAACAGGCATCATCTGTTCTGAAGTTTGGCCGGGACGATGCGCAGGTTGACGGTTACTTGAGAGGAAATACGGTAACCGGAACAGACAGCCTGTCTGGCTGGACGCTCATCTGCATAGAGGAGTATCCGCTTGGCTGGGGCAAGGCTGTTTCCGGAACCGTGAAAAATCACTATCCAAAAGGGCTCCGCATACAGGGTTAAAATCCTGTGTGCGAAGCCCTTTTTTGCGATAGACATTGCATGGGAAGATGCGTGATCAGTCGTGGCGTTTGAAAGTCTCGACAATTGCGATCATGTCTTCTTTGTTCAGTTTTTTGTTGTTCATAAAGTCTCTGGTCTTTGGAATGTAGTGTTCCAGGATCGGAAGAAGGATGAGCGCGGTGATACCACTGGTAAATCCACCGTTGTAGAGCACCAGGCCACCGTGCAGAGCACTGGTTGCCGCGCACATGGAAGCACACATAAAACCTGCTGCCATACCGGCGCGCCTTCCGTAGCGTCCGGAAATTGGGCAGAGGCCGGTGGCAAAGGCCACGGCGTTTATGTAGCCCTGGGTTGTGATCGTCCAGCTGATTTCTCTGCCATTGATGTAGCAGATGGTCAGGGTGAACAGGTAAAGTAGCTGGTAGCCTGCAAGGATCGGCCAGATGTTTCCCGGATGCTGTCCCATGCAGGTGAAGGTCAGGGCAGCGAGAATGACGCCAATGGTAGCGCCGGTAAAGCCGGATCCCTTCGTGTAAACCATGATGATGTCCAGATAGAACATGAAAAACAGACCGACCGTACCGATATTGATGAGGCAGACCGGCATGCTGTATTTGGTTGCAAAGTCACTCTGGTATCCGGTGTCGCGGGTCAGCTCCTCGTATCCGTCAAAACTTTTTCCATTCAAGAAAAAACCGGTCAGGATGCAGATTCCAAACACGATCAGGAAAAAGCAGTTGGCATAGAGCTGGAAGGAATGGCCAAACTGCTCATAGACCGGATTAAAACGGGTCAGCTTGGAAGCCGGATCGATTCCCATGGTGTTGTAGAAGAAATTAAACAAAAAGAAACCGAACAGGCCGAATGCCAGACCGCCGTTGTATAAATTGTAGCCTTTGTGCCATGCATGCGCGCCCGGCAGAATGGCCGGAACAATAAAGCCGAGCATGACGGAAAATGCAATGGTTAACAGGACGCCGCTTATTGTGAGTGTCGGATGGCCGAACACAAAGGTGTCCTGGGTGTAACGGAATAACAGCTCACCGATAAACGGGCCGAACGAGGTGGTGAACATGCAGACATGCAGGTTGCTCTTAAAATCCAGCTTCTTTAAATGAAGATAGAGAAACGGAGCAAGGAAGCATGGCCACATGGTCAGAAAGTTCAGACCATAGAAACAGTGTGCTACCACAAGAAAATAACCAGCCAGCGTGCTTGGACGGGATTCGCCCTTTAATCCTACCATAAATGCCCAGCAGGCCATGCCGCAGGCGCCTGCGTTTAACATGGCGCTTGGCAGACCGCCAATCTCAAGATAGTCCGTAACGAGCGGACTTGGCGAAGTCATGATGAGATACCAGCCATGAAGCAGGTTGGCAAGGTCGTTTGTGTAAATGCCTGCGATCAGTGAAGAAATAAGAAACGCAACAGAAAAGCCAAGAGCGACCCCGTTGATAAGGGTGCTGTTGGATATTTTTTTAGTTTCCATACCTAAAATCCCCTGTACCTGTATTGATTTTTTGTTTTCTGAGTAGTAGTGTTCTGATATTTAATTATAGAGCAGGGGCTTTTTCATTGCAAGACAAATTCTTAACAGAATTTGTATGGAATTCAATGCAAGAGGACTTTTTACAGGCTGTACGGGAGAAACTGCCGCATATCCTCCGGAACAGGCGCTGTAAAGTCCATTGCAGTTCCTGTAATGGGATGTGAGAATGACAGCTTCCAGGAGTGGAGGCTCTGCCGGTTTAAAAAGCGGTAGTCCGGGTTATAGAGAAAATCTCCGTAGAGAGGATGGCCGAGGTACTTCATGTGGACACGGATCTGGTGGGTGCGTCCAGTTGCCAGGCGGATCTCGAGAAGAGAAGAATCTGTCCGCGGATTATAGGTAAGCAGATGGTAATGCGTCACAGCAGACTCGCCATGTTCCGGGTCTGGCATTCGCTCGATTGTGGAGCCTGGAACCCGGGCAATCGGAACGGTAACAGTTCCATCAGATGAGGCGGATAAGTCGCCGCTCACGGCAGCCAGGTAGGTGCGGTGGATTTCTCTGCGTTTTACCATATCGGAGAGAATGCATCCGCTTAGAGCATGTTTTGCCACAATAAGAAGTCCGGTCGTGTCGCGGTCGAGCCGGTTGATAGCGCGGAACACAAAAGGTTCCTGCTTTTTCTCAAAATACCAGGCCAGTCCGTTGGCGAGAGAATTGTCAAAATGCCCCTGAGACGGGTGGATGGGAACATTCGCAGCCTTGTTGATAACCATAAGATCCTCATCTTCGTAGAGAATGGAGAGCGGCATTTCCACCGGCACAATGTGTTCAGAGGATGCATCTTCGGAAAATGTGACATGGAGCACATCACCGGAGGAGAGCCTGCGGGTTGTATAGACTTTTTCCCCGCGAAGCATAAGGCCGTCTTCCGTCAGTTTAATGCGGTTGATGAGGCTTTTGGAGTATCCGCGCTCCTTTAAGAGCGCCTCCACAGTCTGTCCGTCGGCGCCTGCCTGATAGGTATAATGCAGTGTTTTCATAAATCATGTACTCCTTTTCCGGATGATCTGCGAATCTGTTTTGGTTCCTGCCAGGATGCGGCGTGCAGGTGTTTTTGCCGGCTCACGGCGTGTTCGGTTGGCGCGTCTTCTTTTAAAAAGCTGGCCCGCTGGACGCTGTCGATGCCGAAGCGCCCGCGGATAGCGTCAACGGCCTTTTCCATGGCGCGCATCTTTTTCTGGCGCTCGTCTTCAAACAGGGACATCTGCTCAAACGGGTCTTCCTGAATCTGGGTGGTGCGAAGCCCGATCAGCCGCACAGGCGTCTGGTCCCAGAATTCCCGCAGCAGGCGGCATGCAGTCTCGTAGAGGACCGAGGTGGAGTCGGTCGGGCTTTTTAAGGTGCACTGGTGGGAGAGGCTTGCAAAGCGCCAGTCCTTTAACTCGACGGTTACGCTGTTGCAGCGGACTTCGGCTTCGCGCAGCCTTGCTCCTACAGTCTCGCTTAAGGCGAGAAGTACCTGGCAGGCCGTGTCAAAATCGGAGACATCCTGTGGGAGCGTGATGCTGTTGCCGTAGCCCTTGCGGGTCGGATCCGGCGGCGCGACCGGATCGTCATCCATTCCATTGGCATAGCGGTACACCTGCGTGCCGTACTTTTCACCGAGATGCGCTTTCAGCACGGCCAGGTCGCATGCTGCCGCGTCGCCGATGGTGCGCAGGCCGATGCGTGCCATTTTATCTGCGGCGGAGCGGCCTACAAAAAAGAGGTCGCGCAGGGGGAGCGGCCACATCTTTTCCGGAATTTCCTCCGGAAACAGCGTGTGGGTTTTGTCGGGTTTCTCAAAATCGGAAGCCATCTTCGCAAGGAGTTTATTTGGCGCAATGCCGATGTTTACGGTGAATCCGAGCTCATCGCGGATGCGGGCGCGGATCTGATCTGCAGTGCCTTTGGGAGATCCGAACAGGTGGATGGTTTCCGTCATGTCCAAAAACGCCTCATCAATACTGAATTTTTCGATATCCGGTGTGTATTCGGAGAGCAGCGCGAGCATTTTCCCGGAATAGGCTGAGTAGATATCAAAACGGGATGGGACAATCACGAGATCCGGGCATTTGCGCAGGGCAGAACCAATGGTTTCCGCAGTCACAATGCCATATTTTTTTGCCGGTGTGGACTTTGCGAGGATAATGCCGTGGCGGGAACTGACATCGCCGCCCACTGCGGACGGGATGAGGCGCAGATCCTGCGCGGACTGATCCTGCGAGAGCCGGTAAACGGATTCCCAGCTTAAAAATGCGGAATTGACATCAATATGAAAGATCAGGCGTTTTCGTTCCATTGCTGCATCCTCCTTCGCGTTTTTGAACCATGCCTTCCTTTTATCATAGCAGAATATCCGAAAATTTACCAGAATAGGATAGAAGGACGGAAAAACAGGGAGTGCATAGATAGATTGAATACAGGAACAAAGCTGAGGCGGATCTTAAAGAAAAACCGGCTGGCCGGGCTGATGGCAGGCGTTACCGTTGGCTTTGCTGTGTGGGGCGGGCAAAAAAGCTGGTATGGAGCAGCCGTGGCGGCGCATTTGGAACGAAAAGCGGAAGAGGACCGTTTGGAAGAAAATGGGGAAACGCCGGCTCTGCTGGTCGATGCACAGGAGGCAGAGCTATCCCTCCATGCCCAGAGCGCGGTGCTCATCGACGCGGACAGCGGACGCACGTTATATGGAAAGAATGAAACACAGATCCGCCCGATGGCAAGCACCACAAAGATCATGACCTGCATTCTGGCACTGGAGCTTGGAAATCCGGATGATATCTGTGAAGTGTCAAAGAAGGCTGCCGCACAGCCAAAGGTAAAGCTTGGCGCTCCGGCGGGGAGCCGCATCCGGCTTCGGGATCTTTTATATTCGCTGATGCTGGAATCCCACAACGATTCGGCGGTTGTGATTGCGGAGCACATCAGCGGAAGCGTGGGGGCGTTCACAGAAGCAATGAATAGAAAAGCTAGGGAAATTGGATGTGTGGATACGACTTTCCTCACGCCAAACGGCCTGGATGCCCGGCAGGAGAACGGAGAGGAACCTGCGCGCACGCATTCCACGACAGCGGCAGAGCTGGCGCAGATTCTGCGTTACTGCACAGAAATCTCACCGAAGCGTGATGAATTTTTAACAATAACACGCACGCAGAGCCATGTCTTTTCCGATGAAAACGGGAGTCAGTCTTACGCCTGCCGCAACCACAATGCCATGCTGGAGATGAGCAGTGAGGCTGTGACGGGCAAGACCGGATTTACCGGACAGGCAGGCTACTGCTATGTGGCAGAGCTTTCGGATGGGGACCGGACTTACATCCTGGCACTTCTCGGCTGTGGCTGGCCGCCGCACAAAACATGGAAATGGGCAGATGTAAACAAACTTTATGCGTACGGAAAAGAACATTTTTCGTACCGAGATTTTACATTCCGTGAGGAACCGGTCCGGCTTCCGGTAGAGAATGGAGCGTACAAAGACAGTGTTTATGCGGTGTCTGACGCTTCAGACGGCGAAAAACGATTTCATCTGCTGGTGTCGGAGAAAGATCGGGTTACGGCAGAAAAGAAGATTCCGGAAATGCTTCCGGCGCCGGTAAAAGAAGGAGAGGCCGCTGGTACAGTCCGCTACTGTCTGAATGGAGTGGAAATCGGGCGCAGCACCTACCGCACGGCAGAGAGTGCACAGGCGTGGAGCGTTTCTTACTGCTTTTTTCGGCTTTTTAATCAGTGGGATATGGCAGAAATGAAGGGAGAAATGAAAAAAACATAGAAAATACTTGAATTTTATCGTGTGACATTATATTATTATACTCGGCAGAAATTGGATTTACTAAACGATAGTTTGTCTTTCTCTTAACGATACGGATCAGAGGAAAACAGCGATCGTCAAATATTTCAAAATGGAGGATTGCAAAATGAGTAATCAAACATCAGCAAGTAACAGAATCAACGCATTACTTGATGAGAACAGTTTTGTTGAAGTTGGCGCTTATATCACAGCAAGAAGCACCGATTTTAACATGGCTGACAAGGAGACTCCGGCAGATGGCGTGATCACCGGTTACGGTACCATCGAAGGAAACCTTGTGTATGTGTACAGCCAGGACGCTTCCGTACTGGGCGGCTCCTTAGGTGAGATGCACGCAAAGAAAATTTCCAACATCTATTCCATGGCAGTAAAGATGGGCGCACCGGTCATCGGACTGGTAGACTGCGCAGGTCTTCGTCTGCAGGAAGCAACTGACGCGTTAAACGGTTTTGGTGAAATGTATTTAAGCCAGACCATGGCATCCGGCGTGGTTCCGCAGATCTCCGCTATCTTTGGTACCTGCGGCGGCGGTATGGCAGTAGCTTCCGCTATGGCTGACTTTATCTTTATGGAAGAGAAAAACGCAAAATTATTTGTAAATTCTCCGAACGCAATCGACGGAAACCGTGTTGAGAAGTGCGATACTTCCAGCGCAGCATTCCAGAGCGAGGAAACTGGCCTGGTTGATTTTACCGGCAGCGAAGAGGATATCTTATCCCAGATCCGCTCCCTGGTAACCATCCTTCCGGCCAACAACGAGGATGATATGTCCTACAGCGAGTGCACCGACGATTTAAACCGTGTATGCTCCGATCTTGAAAATTATGCAGGAGCTACCGATCTGGCACTGGCACAGATCTCCGATGATAACTTCTTCTTAGAGGTGAAGAAGAACTATGACAAGTCCATGGTAACCGGCTTCATCCGTCTGAACGGAACCACCGTGGGCTGCGTGGCAAACCGCACTGCTGTTTACGCGGCAGACGGCGTGAAGGAAGATGAGTTCGATGCAGTTCTCTCCGCTAACGGCGCAGAGAAGGCAGCAAAGTTCGTATCCTTCTGTGACGCATTCAACATTCCGTTACTGACCCTGGTGAACGTAAAGGGCTACAAGGCATGCAAATGCACTGAGCGCCGTATCGCAAAGAACGCAGGCCGTCTGACCTACGCTTTCGCAAATGCAAGCGTTCCGAAGGTAACCGTCGTAGTCGGCGAGGCTTATGGCACCGCATACCTGACCATGAACTCCAAGTCCATCGGTGCAGATGTGGTATATGCATGGCCGAACGCAACCATCGGCATGATGGATGCTTCCGCTGCAGCTAAGATCATGTACGCAGACGAGATCGCAAAGGCAGATGATTCTGTTGCTCTCATCAACGAGAAGGCAGCTGCTTATCGTGAAATGCAGTCCAGCGCACTTGCAGCGGCAAAGAGAGGATATGTAGACGATATCATCGAGGCATGCGACACCAGAAAACGCGTGATCGCAGCATTCGAGATGCTGTTTACC